>JAAUQA010000008.1 GCA_012032855.1 Candidatus Competibacteraceae bacterium | reverse complement strand
AGCGCTTGGATGAACTCGTGCCATTCCTCGTTCGTCGAGTAAAAGGTGAGTTCGGTCAAGTAAGGCGTCTTGGGCGTGTTGCAAGGCGGCATCCCGAACAAAGTCCGAGACTGTCTTATCGGTCGCTTGTGCCGCCTGTTCAATCAGGTTCCGCTGTTCAGCCTTGATGCGTATATTCAAGGGTGGAGTTTTCATTTCAGCCGAGGTGTTCATGTCCTTCAGTGCCTTATGGATAAGCAAAAATGTAATGACGATGTGATGACGGCAGTTTATGCTTAAATTGCGGAAATAATAGGGCACACAGAAATAGGGGACAGACCACGATTATCTGTCTCCACTTACCCGGCTTAGCTATCGTACGTCACAAAAGCCCGCTCTTTATAGCTCAAGTTTTTGCTGTTCCGCCTTGCCATCGGACCTTGGACGCCCCGGCCTACCCGGCCAAGTACGCCGGCCAAGCGTTGCAGCGACCTCTTTCTGAAATCGCTCCGTCCCCAAGACAAAACCCCCATTAGTCGCCGTACGTATCTGATCCACCAACCCTGGGTCAAGTTGGTAACGGAACAATTCACGGTATGCCTCCTGGCGCAGGCGTTTATTGCGACCGAGTCCGGTATAGAGGGGATGAGGGCGGATAAATACGTTTTTCCGCCTTGGGCATTGTGTCCATAGCTAGACCACCGATACTCCCCTGGATGCTCGACTATTCCAGCTCGCACCGGGTTCAATTCAATGTAGCGGTGACAGCCAAGAAAATAATCTTCTTCTTCCACCAGGCAGGAGCGGAATCTTCCTTCCCAGAGTGTGCCGGAACGCCGATAGGTCCGATTCACGTATTGCACATAGCGCTGACCCAGATGTTTCATCACTCGGGATGGCCCCTCTCCCTCCTTGGGTGTCATTAACAGGTGAACATGATTGGTCATTAGCACGTAGGCATGAAGGTCCACCGTATATTTCTTGCAGGCCTCGCCGAGATGATCGAGGTAGAATTGATAATCGTCTTCGGCGAAAAAGCAGGCACCCCGGTTGTTGCCCCGCTGGATAATGTGAAGCGGAATTGACGCAAGCCTAAGCCGTTCTCGTCTCGGCATGGAAGTGCCTGTTTTGTGATTTCAATGAGCCAAACATAGCATATAAAACGTGGTCTGTCCCCTATTTTACTCCGCCTTTTTGGGTATGCCTTCGGCATTGTTCCCCAAAAAGCCGCTGCGTGTCCGGCGCCGCTGAACTAGGCGTTAGCGCCCAAAACTTAAAGTATGGCGAAATCACCATATCCTCTGCTATTCTTATCCCATGAACGAACCGAGCTTCGAATGGGATCCTGCGAAGAATCGTGAAAACGAGCGAAAACATGGGGTTACGTTTTACGAAGCCCAGGCCGCCTTTCTCGATGCAAAGCGTGTAATTGCCGAAGATCTGAAGCACAGCCAAAAGGAAAAGCGGTATTACTGCTTCGGTGCCAACGGGCAAGGCACAGGGATTCTCACCGTTCGGTTCACGTATCGATCCGGCCGCATCCGAATCATCGGTGCAGGTTACTGGCGCGAGGGTAAGAAAGTTTATGAGCAAGCAAATACGGTATAGCGATGAACCCATCGGCGAAATCAAGTTGGTGCCGGATTTTCTTCCGTCACCTGAAGAACTGGCGCTGAAGAATGAGCAAACCAAAGTCACTATTGCACTGAGTTCGGAGAGTGTGGCGTTTTTTAAAGAAGCTGCAAAGAAGCACCACACGCAGTATCAGAGAATGATCAGGCAACTGCTCGATGAATACGTGTCGCAGCAGAAACAGCGCTAACGAAGAATCATATCACATAGAATATCCCTGCCCGGGTCAGCCCGAACTGGCAGAAAGAATCCACAGACAATTAAACAGTGCGGGGATTCAAGCTAATCTGGATAAAAAACATGGTTTTGATCACGGGCTGTTTGTTGCTTTGAAAATCATGTTTCCTAATGCCGATATACCCTGCGTCCAACTTTCACTTCTCAACAACCTGGATCCAGAGCAGCATATAGTGATTGGCGAGTCTTTTCACGATCTGGGTTGTGACAATCTTCTGGTTATTGGTTCCGGGTTCTCTTTTCATAATATGAAGCAGTTCTTTGCACCCGAAACAATCGATTCAACATTGCAGAATGAATCTTTTGATTCATGGCTAATAGAAACATGCAGCAGCTCAAATATAGACGAAAAAGATCGCAGGCTACGCTTGATAAATTGGGGGAAAGCCCCGGCTGCCCGCGTGAGCATAGACTGCAAGGCGAGAGTGAACATCGGCGAGTACCTCGCGTGGCGGCAAGACGCGCGCAGACACCAAGGCCGCCGACCATGACATGGGCTGTCAAGAGAAGTACACCCCGCTCGGCATCGTCAACGAGGATACCGGCGAACTGCATTTGACCTTTGGCAGTTCCGCGAAGACCAGCGACTTCATTGTCGACGCACTGCAATCCTGGTGGGAACAGCGCCCAGATCAAGAGTGCGATGACCTCTCACTGTTACAGATCAAAGCCGACAATGGTACCGTGAACAACGGGCAGCGTACCCAGTTCCTCCATCGCATGGTGCAGTTTGCCGACACCATCGGCAAACCGATCCAACTGCTGTATTATCCGGCGTATCACAGCAAGTACAATCCGATTGAGCGTTGTTGAGGGATTCTTGAGCACCATTGGAATGGTACTCAACTGACCGATGCCAAGACCATGCTTCAGCGGGCCAAAACCATGACCCGGAAAAGCCTGCATCCGGTGGTGGCGTTAAGCCGCACCGCCTACGAGAAAGGGGTGTCTCTTACCAAGGAGACCATGCGTGCTGTAGAAGCGCGCTTGGTACGTAATTCACAGCTGCCGAAGTGGGACATCCTTATCCTCCGCTTGCCCGGTATGAAATAAACCGGAAATCACCTTATATGCCTTTGAATCAATCGGTGAATTCTACTCCCGAGAATGGAGCTCACCGAATAGCTGCGATTCCATTAACGCGTCTCCATACTCATGCTTCGGTCCGGCAATACGCCATATAGTTGACATCCACTCCTGACGCTAACCAATAACGCTGAGTCACAGGGTTGTAGTGCAGGCCAATGAGCTCATGCACTTGTAAACCCGCCGCCCTTGCCCATGCATCCAGCTCGGAAGGGCGAATGAATTTGCTGTAATCATGGGTTCCCTTAGGCAACATGCGCAGCAGGTATTCGGCACCCAGCACGGCGAGCAGATACGCTTTCGGGTTTCGGTTAAGGGTAGAAAAAAACACCGGCCCGCCCGGTTTTACCAACGTGGCACAAGCGCGGATCAGCGAAGCCGGATCGGGCACATGTTCCAGTAACTCCATGCAGGTCACCACGTCGAAGCTGGCCGGTTCACTGGCCGCCAGTTCCTCGGCAGTGATGTGCCGGTAATCCACCGTCAGGCCGCTTTCCAGACTGTGCACGCGGGCTACCACCAGCGGTGCCTCAGCCATATCGATGGCGGTAACAGTAGCGCCTTGTTTGACCATGCTCTCAGCTAGAATCCCGCCGCCGCAACCCACGTCCAAAACCCGCTTGCCGCTCAGTTCGGCCCGTTCGTCGATGAAACTCAAACGCAACGGGTTAATGTCGTGCAAGGTTTTAAATTCGCCCTGCGGATCCCACCAACCGTGGGCGCGTTCATCGAACTTGGCGATTTCCTGTTGATCGATATTAAGTGCTGTCATGCGATTGCACATGGTTGCCGTGATTGATCTTGTCCGCCCAGTTACGCACCTTATGGGTGATGGCGTCGATATCCAAGGTATTGAGCACCCTATCCGCGAGTAGCTGCCGACCGGCCACCCACACATCGCTGACCTGATGGCGACCGGTGGCGTAAACTAACTGCGAAACGGGATTGTAAACCGGCTCGGCTTCCAATGTGCCCAGGTCTACCGCTGTCATGTCCGCCCATTTGCCGGGTTCCAGCGAACCAATGTGTTGCTCAAGACCCAACGCGCGTGCGCCGTTCAAGGTCGCCATGCGCAAGATACGCTGGGCCGGCAGTACGGTAGCGTCGTTGGCCAATGCTTTACCGAGCAGAGCAGCGCTGCGCATCTCTCCGAACAGATTCAAATCATTGTTGCTGGCCACACCGTCGGTGCCTAGCGCCACATTGACACCGGCAGCATCAAGTTGCGCCACCGGGCAAAACCCACTGGCCAGTTTCAAATTGGATTCCGGACAATGGACGACATTGACTCCGGTATCGGCAATCTGCTGGATTTCATCCGCATTCAATTGGGTCATGTGCACGGCAATCAGCCGCGGTGATAGCAGCCCCCTGGCCTGCAATCCAGCCAAGGGCCGTTGGCCGTGTTCGCTTAGGCTTTGCTCCACCTCGGCAGCGGTTTCATGCACATGAATGTGGATGGGAATATCGAGTTCATGGGCGAGCACCCCAATCCGTTCCAAGGCATCGGGATTGACTGTATACGGCGCGTGAGGGGCAAAAGCAGTGGTGATGCGGGAGTCACCGCGCAATCTATCGTGCAAGGCCAGTCCTTTGTGCAGATAGTCGTCGGCATTTTGCGCCAGGCGCTGGGAAAATCGACCACAATCAGCCCGATACAGGCGCGCATACCGGAGTTTCTGACTACTTCGGCGACGGCTTCGGGAAAGAAGTACATATCGCCGAAACAGGTGATGCCACCACGAAGCATTTCCGCCACTGCGGCTTCGGTGCCGTCGCGCACGAATGCCGCACTGACCCAACGAGCTTCTGCCGGCCAGATGTGCTGTTGCAACCAGGTCATCAGTGGCAGATCGTCGGCCAATCCGCGCAGCAAATTCATGGCGGCATGGGTATGGGTATTGATCAGTCCCGGAATCAAGGCGTGGTGCGGCCGCTCCAATTGAGTCTCAGCACGATAACGGGTTTCGGCTTCTTGGCGGGGCAGAATGGCAAGAATGCGTCCCTGATCGACTGCGACGGCGTGATCTTCCCAAACGCAGCCTTCCGGTTCTACTGGGATAACCCAGCGAGCGTTAATGATTAAATCGATGGTTTGCATAGCGAACCCTTATCAAGCGACTTATGCGAAGCGACTTATGCGTCGCCCCTACCGATTTCATCGGCCACCGCGTCGTTTACCGGAACCGCTGGGGCTGCCTTGAGTGATCGCCCGTGGCGGTCGTCGATTGGAAACCGGCGGTTTACGCACCTTAGGCATTACAGCATGTCGCGCCACTTTGCTGCCATCGGCACGAGGCGGTAGTCCGGTGTGTTGGGTAAGTATCGTCTGCGGGCGGTGTTTGCGGCCCATACGCGTGCCTTCACCACCGCCTAAACCGGTACCGGTCGGTTGCCAAGTAGGGATCAGATGCCGTTTGCCATTACCGATCAGATCGGCTCGGCCCATGCGTTTGAGCGTCTCGCGCAGCAGTGGCCAGTTCTCCGGGTCATGGTAACGCAGAAAGGCTTTGTGTAACCGCCGTTGTTTCAGACCCTTGGGAGACATAACGGTCTCGCCGCGATCACGATGGATGCCTTTCAATGGGTTGCGACCGCTGTGATACATGGCAGTGGCCAAGGCCATTGGCGAGGGCAGGAAAGCCTGTACTTGATCGGCCCGAAACCCGTGTTGTTTCAACCAAAGCGCCAGTTGCAGCATATCTTCATCGGTAGTGCCGGGATGAGCGGCGATGAAATAGGGGATCAGGTACTGCTCTTTGCCGGCTTCTTTGGAATACTTCTCAAACAGCGCTTTGAACTGGTCATAAGCACCCATACCCGGTTTCATCATTTTGGACAGCGGGCCGTCCTCGGTGTGCTCAGGCGCGATCTTGAGATAACCACCAACATGGTGTGTCACCAGTTCGCGCACGTAAGCAGGATCGCGGATCGCCAGATCGTAACGCAGTCCCGAAGCCACCAGGACTTTCTTCACTCCCGGCAGATTCCGCGCTTTACGGTACAGCCCGGTGAGCGACGAGTGGTCGGTATTGAGGTTGGGACAAATCGTCGGGTGCACGCAGGATAACCGCCGACAGCTCTTTTCAATGTCCTTGGATTTGCAGGCCAAGCGGTACATATTGGCGGTCGGCCCGCCCAGATCGGAAATCACCCCGGTGAAGCCCGGCGTTTTGTCGCGGATGTCTTCGATCTCGCGCAAAATCGACGTCTCCGAACGCGATTGGATAATACGCCCCTCGTGCTCGGTGATAGAACAAAAGGTACAACCGCCGAAACAGCCGCGCATGATATTGACTGAAAAGCGGATCATTTCGTAGGCTGGAATACGCGCACCGCCGTAGCTCGGATGCGGGATCCGGGCGTAGGGTAAATCAAACACCGCGTCGAGCTCCGGGGTAGTCAATGGAATCGGCGGCGGATTCAACCAAACGTCGCGATCGCCATGCCGCTGCACCAGAGCACGGGCGTTGCCGGGATTGGTTTCCAGATGCAGCAAACGCGAAGCGTGCGCGTACAGCACCGGATCATTCTTGACTTGTTCGTATGCGGGCAGACGAATGACGGTTAGGGCGCGGTCATGGCGCTTTTCACGGACTGGACGCTGCGGCACAGGGTCTATGGCAGCCGGGGCTGGCGGCGTCGAGCGGGGAGTTGTCGCCGCATAAGGATTGGGATGTGGCGCTACCGGACCGGGCTGATCCAGTTCGGTCGAGTCGATGGTGCGCCAACCGTCCGGTACGCTCCGGCTGATAAAAGCGGTACCGCGAATATCTTGCATGTCGCGGGGATGGGCACCAGCAGCAACGCGGTGGGCAATCTCGACGATGGCCCGTTCGGCATTGCCATACAATAATAGATCGGCTTTAGTATCCAACAACACCGACCGGCGCACCTTGTCGGACCAGTAATCGTAATGGGCGATGCGGCGCAGACTGGCTTCGATGCCGCCGATAATGATCGGGCTGTCCTTGTACGCTTCTCGGCAACGCTGGCTATACACGATGACCGCCCGATCCGGACGTTTGCCGCCTTCATCGTTGGCGGTATAGGCATCGTTGTGGCGCAAGCGTCGATCAGACGTATAACGATTGACCATTCGAATCCAGATTACCGCCGTCACGCCGAAAAACAAATTCGGTCGCCCCAGCGCTTCGAAATCGGCAGTGCCGGTCCAATCCGGCTGGGTAATGATACCAACCCGAAATCCCTGCGCTTCTAACAGGCGACCAATGACCGCCATACCGAAACTGGCATGATCTACGTAAGCATCGCCGGTCACGATAATGATGTCGCAAGAATCCCAGCCGAGTTGATCCATTTCGGCGCGTGACACCGGTAAGAACGGCGCCGTGCCAAACCGAGCGGCCCAGTATTTACGGTATGAGAATAAGGCAGGGGCGGTAGGCATGGACATCTTATTCGACCTGTTCCTGAAGCGTTAAGCCCACACCGCGCGCTAATGCAGCAAAGCCTGGAAATGAGGTATTCACATTAGCGCAGTCACGGATGTGAATCGGTCCGTCGGCGCGCACGGCAGCCATAGCAAACGCCATCGCAATGCGATGATCGGTGTGACTAGCGACCGTGCCGCCGGTTAATTGCCCGCCTTGAATTCTCATCCCATCGGCGGTGGGCTGTGCGGAAATACCCAGGGTTTGCAAGCCTTCGGCCATCACCGTAATCCGGTCGCTTTCCTTGAGACGCAGTTCCTCCGCGCCGGTCAATACGGTTTCTCCCTCGGCGCAGGCTGCGGCAATAAACACAGCGGGAAATTCGTCGATAGCTAACGGTACCCATTCAGGGGGAATTTCAATCCCGTGCAATGCAGCTGATTTGACGCGGATATCGGCTACCGGTTCTCCACCACTCAAGCGCTCGTTCAGCACCGTGATGTCCGCACCCATGCGTTGCAGAATTTGGATAATGCCGGTGCGGGTCGGATTGATGCCGACATGTTCTAGCAACACATCCGAGTGCGGCGCAATACTGGCCCCCACCATGAAAAAGGCGGCTGAAGAGATATCCGCCGGGATATCAATGGCGCACGCCTGTAAACGCCCGCTGCCGGTCAGCATGATGTCGCTGTCCTGTTTTTCGACCGGATAGCAGAATCCCTGCAGCAGGCGTTCAGTATGATCGCGGGTAGGCGCCGGTTCGGTGACTACCGTGCGGCCTTGGGCGTACAGCCCGGCCAATAATACGCAGGATTTGACTTGCGCACTGGCGACCGGCATCCGGTAATTGATACCGGTCAAACGCCGATCGCCGCGGATATGCAGCGGCGCGGTCGCTGAATCGGTTGCATCGATTTGCGCTCCCATCAGGTTCAAAGGCTCGATAATCCGGCGCATCGGACGACGATTCAGAGACGCATCGCCGACTAGCACCGAATCGAAGCGCTGACCCGCCAGTATGCCGGCAAGCAAGCGCATGGCGGTGCCGGAATTACCCATATCCAAAGGTTCAGTGGGTGCTTGCAAACCGTGTAAGCCTACCCCGTGGATAATCAGTCGCCCTTGATCCGGTCCTTCGATAACGACACCCATGGCGCGAAAAGCGTTGAGCGTGGCCAGACAGTCGGCGCCTTCCAGAAACCCCTCAACCCGACTGATCCCTTCAGCCAGGGAACCCAACATAATGGCGCGATGAGAAATGGATTTATCGCCCGGCACTCGCAGCCGCCCGCGCAACGCGTCACCGGCGTTTACTGTGAAATTCAACATGGTAGCGCTCAACGCAGATAGAGGTTATCGCGCGCATGTTTGGCGCGTTGGAACACTTCCATGATGGCGTCGCTATCGGTGCGCCGGATGGCATCGGTCAACCGAGCTAAATCCTCGCTGAACGACTCCAACACGGCCAACAACGCTTCTCGGTTGGCGAGACAGACATCATGCCACATTTGCGGATCGCTGGAGGCAATGCGGGTAAAATCGCGAAAGCCGCCTGCCGCGTAGCGGAAAATCTCCGCCCGGTCGTCCATGCGCGCCAGGGTATCGACCAAGGCATAAGCCAGCATGTGCGGCAAATGACTGGTCGCGGCTAGCACCTCATCGTGATGCTTTACGCCCATATCGGTGACTTCCGCGCCGGTAGCCTCCCACATGCGGCGTATCATCGTATGCGCATCGGCTTCGGTTTCCACCAACGGCGTCAAGATGATTCGCCGGTTGCGGAATAATTCCGGAAATGCCGCTTCCACACCGCTTCGTTCGTTACCCGCGATGGGATGGCCGGGTACGAAATTCGACGGAATACGGCCGAATACACGCCGCGCATCTTGCACGACACTGGCCTTGGAGCTGCCGACATCGGTCAAAATGCAGTGGGGCGGCAAATGATCGGCAATGGCGGCGAAAACCTTGAAAACGGCTCCCAGGGGAACGGCCACCACCACCACATCGGCTTCGGCCACGGCCAGCGGCAGATCGGTTTCATAGCGATCAATGACGCCTAATTCCAAGGCTTTGCGTAGCGTTTCTTCGCGCCGCCCGGCGCCCAAAATCTCACCCACCACTTCGACCTGCTTGAGCGCTTTGGCCAGCGAACCGCCAATCAGACCGACGCCGATAATGCATAAGCGGGGGATCAGAGGTGTTGTGTCTATCAATGTTGCACCACTTCACACAACGCGTCTATCAACGCTGATTTTCCCGTGTCGGTACCGACAGTAACGCGCAGATAGTCCGGCAACCGGTAATTATCGACCGGACGCACGATGACGCCTTTGGCCAGTAAAGCGGTAAAGATTTCCCGACCGGGCCGTACCGTATGCACGCACAGAAAATTGCCCACCGAAGGTAAACAGCGCAATCCTAATTCAGCGAACGCGTTCCTCAATTGTTGGAGACCGGCACGATTGACGGCGCGGCTGTTCGCCAAGAAATCGGAATCCGCCAAGGCAGCGGTGGCGGCAGCTACGCCAAGCTATTGACGTTGAAGGGTTGTCGAACTCGATTCAACAGATCGGCCACCGCCGGGTGTGAGAGCGCATAACCGACCCGCAGACCAGCTAGTCCATAAGCCTTAGAAAAAGTCCGCGTTAGAATCAAATTAGGAAATTGCGCCAGCCACGGAACAGTATTCGGATAAGCCGATTCTTCCACATATTCGCCATAGGCTTCATCAAGCACCACCAGCACATCACTGGGAACCCGTTCCAAAAACGTCAATAAAGCATCCTGATCCAACCAGGTGCCGGTCGGGTTATTGGGGTTGGCGATAAACACCACTCGGGTATGTTCGGTAATTAACTCCGCAATGGCGTCAAGATCGTGGCCGTAAGGCATTGGATGCTCCGACGGATTGGCGGCGGCGACTCGCGCCTGCGCACCGACAGCTTGCACCACCAGCGGATAAACGGCGAATGCATGTTCGGAAAATACCGCTTGGTGCGCCGGGGTCAGAAAAGCCCGTCCGATCAATTCCAACACATCGTTAGATCCGTTGCCCAAGGTAATGGTAGCGGGATCGACGCCGTGATGATTCGCTAACGCGATCTTCAGTTCGAAGCCATTGCCATCGGGATAGCGGTGCACCTCTGCGCAATGCGCCTGTACGGCGGCTAGAGCGTGTGGGCTGGGTCCCAGTGGATTTTCATTGGAGGCGAGCTTAACGATTTGATCAAGCCCGTACTCCCGCCGCAATTCGCTTTCAGGCTTGCCCGGCTGGTAGGGCTGTAAAGCGCGCACGCCGGGTGCCGCCAATTCATTGAAATCACACGGAATCATAATGCTGGATCTCTCTGCTACAGAACGCCGGCCGGATAAGCGCCCAGAACCCGGAACAGGCTAGCTTCGCGTTCCAGTTCAGCGAGCGCACGAGTCATCGGCTCATCGGTGATATGGCCATCCATGTCGATGAAAAACACATAATCCCACATGCCGCGTCCCGATGGCCGGGATTCAATGCGCGACATACTGATCCCGTAACGGGCGATGGGCTCCAGTAATTTATACAGCGAACCGGGACGGTGATACGACGCCATCAGCACGGTCGTCTTATCCTGTCCCGAAGGCGGAATGGCTTGGTTGCCGATGATTAGAAACCGGGTGGTGTTGGTCGGTTCGTCCTCAATATTCGCAGCGAGCACCGGCAGGCGGTAAATATCCGCCGCGATCTGCCCGGCGATAGCGGCGCTGTCCGAGTCTTCATGCGCCAGCCGCACCGCCTCGCCATTGCTGCTGACAGCGATCTGTTCCACATCCGGCAGATTCAGCGCCAGCCACTCGCGGCATTGGGCCAGCGATTGTTGATGGGAATAAATGCGCCGGATCGCCCGCAAATTAGGGGTTTGACCAATTAAATGGTGATGAATGCGTAGCTGCACTTCACCGCAGATTTTCAACGGTGATTGTAAAAACCGATCCAGGGTGTGATTCACCACACCTTCGGTGGAATTCTCTACCGGCACCACCCCGTAATGTGCTGTACCGGCTTCCACTTCGCGGAACACTTCGTCGATGGCGCGTAGCGGTATGGCATGCACCGATTGGCCGAAATGTTTGAGCACGGCCGCTTGCGTGAAGGTGCCTTCAGGGCCCAGGAAAGCCACTCGCACCGGCTCCTGCAGGGCCAGGCAGGTCGACATAATTTCCCGAAACAGTCGCGCGATGTCCTCGTTGCTCAAGGGTCCCTGGTTGCGCTCCATGACCGCCGCAACACCTGTGCCTCGCGTTCAGGCCGGTAAAAATCAGCGCTGTCGTTGAGAGACTGTTTGATCGCGGCGATGCGCTGAGCGCAACGGGCTCGTTCGCTGATGAGCGCTTGGATTTGCTCATCTAAGGCGTCGATCTGTTCGCGGATAGCTTGCAGTGATTCCGACATAATCCTCGTGATTTCCGGTACCTGATCCTGCGGTCAGTCAGTTTCAGCCGTATCGGGTTCGTCCGGTGCATCCGACTCGTCCGATTCGCCGATACCCTCAATTCTCTCGACGCCGATCAAATTCTCGTCATTTTGCAGGCTGATCAGTTTCACGCCCTGAGTATTGCGCCCTAACACCGAAATGCCGTCCACACGGGTACGCACCAGGGTGCCCCCCTGAGTAATTAACATGATTTCATCCTGTTGATCCACCAACACGGCGCCCACCACAGCCCCGTTACGTTCCGAGGTTCGAATGGAAAACACCCCCTGTCCGCCACGTCCCTGACGCGGGTATTCATCGCTGTGGGTACGCTTACCGTAACCATTTTCAGTGGCTGTCAAAATCATGCCCTGCGCCACTACCAACAGCGCAATGACTGCTTAGGCCCTCACCCAAACGAATCGCCCGCACCCCCTGCGCGGAACGCCCTACGGTGCGCACTTCAGTTTCGGAAAAGCGAATGGCTTTCCCGGCATTGGTAAACAACATCACATCCTGGTGACCGTCGGTAATCGCCACATCGACCAACTGATGACCATCGCGTAAATCAATGGCGATGATTCCGCTGGGCCGAGGCCGGGAATATTCCGACAACGGCGTTTTCTTGACCGTGCCGGCTGACGTGGCGAAAAATAAATAATGACTGTCGCTGAACTCCCGTACCGGCAACACCGCGTTGATGCGTTCGCCTTCCTCCAGAGGGAGCAAGTTCACGATAGGCCGGCCACGCGCAACACGGCTGGCATGGGGCAGTTCATAGACTTTTTTCCAGTATACTTTGCCATGATTGGAAAAACACAAGATCATATCGTGACTGCTGGCCACGAACAGCTTTTCGACAAAGTCCTCTTCCTTGATGCTGGTCACCGCTCGGCCTCGTCCACCGCGGCGCTGGGCTTGATACAAGGACAAGGATTGCGATTTGACATAGCCGGTATGCGAAAGCGTCACCACCCGGTCTTCCTCGCTGATCAAATCTTCCAAGTTCAGCGCTTTTTGTTCGAGGCAGATTTCGGTGCGCCGCGTGTCACTGAACTGCTCGCGGACTTCCAGCAATTCGTCCCGTATTACTTGGATGAGCCGTTCCGGTAAGGTCAGAATTTCCAGCAATTCATTAATCGTAGATAGCAACCCCTGGTACTCGCCGACGATTTTATCCTGCTCCAAAGCGGTGAGGCGTTGCAGACGCAGTTCCAAGATGGCTTGCGCCTGGACGGGCGATAATCGATAACCGCTTTCCGTGAGCCCGTAAGGCTCGTCGGACGCTGGGGTGATGTCGACACCGGCGCGAGACACCATGCCGGTGACTACGCCCGGTTGCCAGAGCGGCTCCAGCAAACCGCTCTTTGCCGCGGCGGGATCGGGGGCCGCTTTAATCAGCTCGACGATGGGGTCGATATTAGCCAGAGCGACCGCCTGTCCTTCCAGGATATGGGCACGCTCGCGCGCTTTGCGCAGATCGAATTCGGTCCGACGAACCACCACTTCACGGCGATGGCGGATAAATGCTTCCAGAATCTCCTTGAGATTCAGCAAGCGCGGTTGCCCATCGACCAAGGCCACCATATTGATGCCGAATACGTTCTGCAACGCAGTATGCTGATATAAGTTATTCAGCACCACTTCGCCGACTTCGCCACGCCGCAACTCAATATAAATGCGCATCCCGTCCTTGTCGGACTCATCGCGCAACTCGCTAATGCCTTCGAGTTTCTTTTCTTTAACCAGCTCGGCGATTTTTTCGATCAAGCGGGCCTTGTTCACCTGATACGGCAGCTCGGTGATGATCAGCGCCTGCCGGCCGCGCTCCTCGTCGACTTCGAAATGACTGCGGGCACGCAGATAAACCCGGCCACGGCCGGTTTGATAAGCCTCCACAATGCCTTGAGAACCGTTGATGATCGCCGCCGTAGGGAAATCGGGACCCGGCAGATGCTGCATCAGTTCAATGATGGTCAGATCCGGGTTGTCGATCAGGGCGACACAGGTGTCGATCACCTCTGCCAAATTGTGCGGCGGAATATTGGTGGCCATGCCGACCGCAATTCCGGATGCACCGTTGATCAATAAATGCGGCAGCCGGGTGGGGAAAACAACTGGTTCGTGTTCCTGCTCATCGTAGTTGGGGACGAAATCGACGGTGTCTTTGTCGATGTCAGCCAGTAGTTGCTGAGCAATACGGGACATGCGCACTTCGGTGTAACGCATGGCTGCCGGCGCATCACCGTCGACGGAGCCGAAATTACCTTGCCCGTCCACCAATAGATAACGCATGGAAAAGGGCTGGGCCATGCGCACGATGGTGTCATAGACCGCAGTCTCGCCGTGCGGATGGTATTTACCCACCACTTCGCCGGCTACTCGAGCAGACTTTTTATAGGGCTTGTTCCACTCGTTGCCGAGTTCACTCATGGCGTAAAGCACCCGCCGGTGCACGGGTTTAAGACCGTCGCGCACGTCGGGTAGCGCCCTGCCCACGATCACGCTCATGGCGTAATCGAGATAGGACTGCTTCATTTCGTCTTCTAGGTAAACCGGCAGAACTTCTTTAGCGAACTCATCCATGATAAGAGCAGTCCCTCAATTTGGCGTGTTTGAGCATGAGTTTGATCTAGTGCGTGCTATACGTAAAAAAACGAATTATTATAGCACGCTGGGTACAATACTACCCAACCCATGATGTTCGTTATCACGCCGGCACCGCTCCTCTGCGACCGCAGATGTGCATTCTCCAGACCTATCTCAGAGTTTAGTCCCACCTGATGCGCCAGGAATATCTCATCATTTAGTATGTCGAACCATTCAGCCCATTCCGAATACTGTCATCGGTTAGTGCGAGACTGTGATAACGCTGGTTCTGAATCTGTTTCAGAGTGAGTGGATTTTGCGCTGCCCGACAGCTTGAGTGACCGCGCCTGCTAGAGGCGAAAGCTGCTTGCGCTGCCCATTGCTTGTCGAAACAACACCTATGAGGATGCTCTAAATGTCTATACCCAGCCTGCTGCTTAAACAACTGTATAACTTCTCCAGTCTGCATAACAGCGAAACCGGCATTCAATTTTCCATCAAGAATCGCTTGAGCAATGCCAAGCTTATCAGCTTGCTTAGCGTTCAAATCGATGGCAAATCAGCGCCGCTAAACACGGTAACCATCGATCTGGGTGATGACAAAGTCTATTCGCAGACGCAAATCTCCGCGGATCATCCACTTGATTTCCCACTTGGGCAAACCGTGACGATTATCGCTAAAACCGCTCCCTTAGCGGAGGGTAAACACAATATACAATTGGCCTTTAATACCGAACCTTTCGGAGAACTGAACCTTGAGGTGGAAGACGCGATTTCCGATTTTAAATACGAGATACCGGAAATACCTCGCGACGACACCGACGATTACGGTGATCAGATCATCCGGGAACGGCAGGAATTCGTCGAACACCTGACCGGGGTTAAATTAGAACATGCCAGCCAATTTTCCTTCGACCCGCATCAACTCGCCGGTAATGTCGAGAACATGACCGGGATCGCGCAAATTCCGCTGGGATTTGCCGGGCCGATTAGAGTCAATGGAGAAAATGCGAAAGGAGATTTCCTGATCCCGATGGCCACTTCGGAAGGGACATTGGTCGCTTCTTACAATCGAGGCATCAAGCTGCTCAATTTGTGCGGCGGGGTGAAGTGCACCGTGGTGGGTGACGCCATGCAGCGGGCTCCGGTATTCGTATTCGAAGACGCACGCGGCGCACGTGATTTCGTAAAGTGGGTTAACGAAAATATGGACCAAATCGCTGAGGAAGCCGAAGCCACTTCAAGTGTCGCTAAGTTGCAATACATTGATACCTTCCTGGCCAGCAAATTTGCTTATCTGCGTTTTAACTACTCCACCGGCGATGCCGCCGGCCAGAATATGGTCGGACGTGCGACCTTCGCAGCCTGCAGTTGGATTCTGGATACCTACCCGAACGTTAAACATTTTTACCTCGAATCCAACTTTGCTACCGACAAGAAAGCATCGCAGATCAATAGCATGAAAACCCGTGGTAAACGGGTTACCGCTGAAGCCGTGATTAAACGCGACACGCTCATTCAACGAATGCGGGTAGAACCGGAGATGTTGGCCTATCACAGCGGTGTAGCCAATGTCGGCGCGCTACTGTCAGGCGCCAATAACAATGGCTGCCACTCAGCCAATGCGATTACCGCCCTGTTTATCGCCACCGGCCAGGATGTAGCCAACGTCGCGGAGTCTTCGGCAGGTATTTTTTACGCCGAGCTAACCCCCGAACGGGATCTCTATGTTTCCATCACAATCCCATCGCTGATTGTGGCAACCCACGGAGGCGGAACCAAGCTGCCGACCCAAAACGAATGTCTGCGGGTTATGGGTTGTCAGGGCAGAGGATCAGTCTACAAACTGGCTGAAATTATCGGTGGTGTGGTGCTGGCCGGCGAACTGTCGCTGGCGTCCGCTATTTCGTCGTCCGATTGGGTGTCCAGTCACGAAAAATACGGCCGGAACCGCTGATTAGAAAGAGGGGCTGACCTAAGCTGCTAAAAAAACGCCTTCCCCCTGGCGGGGGAAGGCGGATGGGCGGAAAATATTCCAGGTAACAGAGGCCTTTATTTCAGTGTAAAAGAGTCCAGATCCAGGTGTTCTTGTATCGCAGCACGGAAGTCATCGGCCGATATTTCCGCTACCGGTGTACCGGAACTCTTTTCCAAGTTGTCGATAAATTCAGTCCAGACGGTTTCACGGCGGGCGATCTCCTGGACATCCCGAACCTGGCCAAAATCCTGCACATAACGATTGTGCCGGCATAGCATGCGGAACGCATGGTTAGTATTGGGGCGGGTTTCGGGCAGGCCGAGAATGCGAGCATCTTTGCCTACCTCATGGGTCGGTTGACCCCATTCATTGTAGGGGCTGAAAATGATGGATAATCGTTCCAATCCATTGGCGACTTTGTCCTGTTTGAGTGTCGTCAATAATTTGGCCAGCACCGGCAAAGTAACATTGCGATGCAGCGTCGGCTCGGCCAATCTGATCTCTACACCCAGTTCTTCACCGACAATCTGACGAAGATCTTGAGATTTAATGCGATTATCGGTCGCCAAATGAATCCGTTCGCCGACGGCATCCGGCTTGGTTAGCGCAGCTATGATGCCGTTGACCACCCAATCCACCGGGATCAGATTCAATTGCGCGGTAGGATCGCCAGGGAAAACCGATGCCATCTTGCCAATGCACCGGCCATGGTTCGCTCTACATAATTGCCTTTTTGTTCCGATAACGCCTGTTTGGCACGCCCGAACAAATTGATCGGCGCGTTGACAACCTTGGTGTCACCCCGGTTATTACCGGTTTTTAACGCGCCGATGACAATGGCCGGACAAAGCTGAATCACACGGAGTCCCTTCTCCAGCATGTAGCGATCGGTATCAAGGCTCCCCATCGCTTTGGTCAATTCATAGTAATTGTTATAAAAGTTGCGCGGAAACACCATCTCGTCCTCACGCGCCAGTTCCCGCATTTGCCGGCCATGAATATAGGAGGTTTCGATACCGACATGGGCGATAAACGGGCTGCCGGGAGCGGACTGCAGGCTCAGCGAGAAATCCAGCGCATTCAAGGTGCCGTTGACGTTGATCTGATAGGCCACTTCGTATGGATCTTCAAAAGAGACGCTGGCGGCACAGTGAATCAGATGAGTAATGGTTTTCTTAAGCACGGCGATGTCTTCCTCGGAGACCCCGAACTGAGGTTTCTCAACATCACCGCCGATGAAGCGAAATTTAGCCCGCTCTTTCGGCGTTTTTAAGCACAACTGATCCAACAATTTTTCGCCGCGCTCGGGGGGCGACAATACACCGACCACTTGTTTGGTTTTGCGGTCGATGATGTTTTTCGGGCGAATCAGCACCACCATTTCTGCGATGGCGTCGTCATGTGCGGCTTGCCACATGATCTCCTGACCCACGAAGCCGGTGCCGCCGGTTAACAAAACCCGACACGCGGGATGGCCGTCTTTTACCGCAGCAGCTTGCTGGCGGTGTGCGTCTTTGCGAAGTTGATCAAGGCGGGTTTCGATTTCTTCCTTGGTAAAGGGGGGTTTTTTGTAGCGGAAATAGTATTCTTTGCGTTTCAGGCCAAGCAACGCCTTCGAAACCGCCTCTGCCTTGTCTTTGCCGATCACTTTCGCTAATGCATCGGTCGCCTTGAAGCCGACCCGACGGATCTCCTTCATGACGCTGCGGGCTTTTTCCTCATCACCGGTGCGCCGCACGATGGAACCCATCAATTGACGCGCCTGTACGTCTAAGATGTGATAGTCTCGGTGGTTGTGTACTAACAGCTGTTTAGGCTGAATCTCCTCATCCAGCACTTCACCTGTCGCTAAG
>JAAUQA010000245.1 GCA_012032855.1 Candidatus Competibacteraceae bacterium | reverse complement strand
CGCTATCCGCAGCTTCCCGCTTGCGCGGCGGAAAAAGCCGAATCCCTTGAGCAGTTGCGGGCGCTGTGGAATGGCCTGCGTATTTTTGTTGAAGCAGCGGTTGAGGTCCCGCCCGCTGGCGTGGATACCGAAGAGGATTTGGCGCGGGTCGAGTCTTTGCTAGCCGCTAGCCACTGAAAACAAAGCCAACGAATCACTCAGGGTAACCAGTCTGCCAACTCGGGCAATAGTGGATTAAGCGCATCGCGTCGGACGTTCAGCACCGCCACGGTGACAGTTTGAGGAACCCAGCGGTGGGCCTCACCGTGCTGATTGGCTTGAATAGTTTTCCGTGCAGAGTATTTTTGCAACACCACTGCCGGACCCTCGTCTAGAATATCAATCACCTGATGCTCGGCGCCCTGATAGGTTAGCGTTTGACCGAGCAAACGTCTCAGGTTGTGCGATTCAATTGACAGCATCAGCTCTGGACCTCTCGCAGCTTGTTCTCGGCAATATTTTGCAATCCGCTGTGTGGGCCAATTCCAACTTTCTTGCTGTATCGATTATGCTTCCCGGGAGAATGACGCGCAATCGTTAAACTACTCGGAACCCTCTCGCCTGCCGTTGTCTCATCTATTCATATCATTGCGTCTCATGATGTGGCTTCCCTTCTTGATCTTTTTACGTAAACGGCACAGCTCTTGTCCGAAAAATCCACTCACCGATCATCCCGCGTGCCGACCAGTCGACTGGGAAGGCTGTTCAACTTTGGCCTACTATTAGGCGATTTCGCCCTCAGCAGCGCGGCCACCAGCTTGCAAGGATTGTTGCAAGGGAAACCCGGCAATGCCTTTGAAGTGCTATTCAACCCCCGCAACGGAGAAAAATTAGCCAAGCGATTTTCCCACCTGCGCGGCGCGGCTATGAAAATGGGCCAGCTGCTGTCCATGGAGAGCGCCGATCTGCTACCACCGGCGTTCACGCAAGCCCTAGCTTTACTGCGTTCCGATGCTAACCCGATGCCGTTGTCGCAACTGCGCCGCTTGTTGGGTCGGGAATACGGTAAAGGGTGGCAAAACCGATTCAGCGAGTTCGATTTCGAACCGCTGGCTGCCGCTTCAATCGGACAGGTGCATCGGGCCCGGACTATTGATGGCCGGGATCTGGCGCTTAAGATTCAATATCCGGGGGTGGCTCGCAGTATTGATAGCGACGTCAACAACGTCGCGCTGTTATTGCGGCTGGCGAATGTATTGCCCGTCGATCTGGATGTCGCTGGATTAATCGCTGAGGCCAAGCGTCAATTACGCCAAGAAGCGGATTATTTGCAGGAGGCGGGATTTTTGGAACATTACCGCGATCTAGTAGCCGATGATCCTTGCTTACACCTGCCCTGTGTCCATGCTGATTTTACTACCAAGCAGCATCCTGGCCATGGATTTCGTCGAGGGCGAGCCGCTGGAGGTGCTGACTGAGGAGACCATCCCACAAGCGCAGCGCGATGCCATTGGCGAGGCGCTGGAGCGGCTGATGTTTCGCGAGTTGTTCGAGTTCCGCTGCATGCAAACCGATCCTAACTTCGCCAATTACTTGGTCGATTTGGAGAGCGATCGGATCATCCTGCTGGATTTCGGTTCGGTACGGGAGTTTTCAGCGACATTGGTTGAACAGTATGTCCGCCTGTGCCGCGCTATCATCGCTGATGACCGCACCACAGTGCGCGATGTGGCCTTTGCAATCGGGTATCTGAGCCCGGACGATCCAGCACATCATATCGATAGAGCGGTCGATTTAATGCTGTTGATGTGCGAACCCCTACGGCATCAGGGGTTGTATGATTTCGCCCATTCGGAACTGCCAGCCCGCGCACGGGCTTTGGGGTTTGAACTAGCGTTTCAACACGGTTTTAGGCGGGCACCGCCGCCGGAGACGATGTTTTTGCACCGCAAGCTGGTCGGCTCCTTTTTACTCTGCGCACGCATCGGCGCGCGCGTCGACGTGCAAGCGTTGCTGCTACCTTTTCTGGATGAGGTTAAAGTCGCTTCAATTTGATGGTTTTCCGCCAGGCACGCTCAGCCATGCCTATCTCAACACGCTGATCCGCTGCAGAGCCTATGAGCTACCGACCAACTGCATGAGCACAAAGCCAAGAGCGTAGTCTGATCGGTTGGATTTCCCAACCCTTATCAACCGCCGAACAATACAGCATCAGGAACCTCATAGGCTTCGTCAGCCACCATCAGCGACCACAGATCGGAACGTTTGTTAACTTGCACGGACTCTGCGCTGTCTGTAGACCACTCACCGTTGTTAAAGTAGAGAATTCGTTCGGTCCCGGTACCGGGGCAAGAACATAAATGGTGGCGCCCGTCTCAACTTCGGATCGATAACGAATGACCTTGAACGGGCAGGCGGCGGTCTGCATCGGTTGGCCACCCCGGGCACACGGTAGATCGCCACGGGCATCCCATTCCCGAGGACCGAAGTCGTTGGCCTCGCGCGCAGCAGCTGAGGTCGGTTCGCCGGTGATGCCAATGTTGAGCGTGTAAGCAGCAGTTTCGCCTCTGCGTGCGGCAGCCCGTATCAGATAAACGCGGATCTTCCAGTCGCCATCCAGATCGAGTTTCCCTACGTAGTTGTTGCCTTCGGTCGAACCGACGAAGACGGCTTCATTGTCCGCATCGGGCGGAATCACGTTGAAATAGTTGGCGCTGTGGTCGGTTTCCAGGGTGACCGACAGAGTCTGGCCGGCACGGGCTCCCAGCAGGTAATCCACTATCTCGCGGCCTTTTATCTTGGCTTTTATCGTTGTGCCAGAAGTGTTGGCCTTGAATTGCACACGCTCGCTGCGAATATCGGTTTCGGCGAGAGCCGGTAAGCTGGCCAGACATGCAGCCAGCGCTAGTGCGCCTTTAATGATGAGATTTTTCATCAGTTCAAGATCCTCTTTACGTTAGTCGGTGATTTCGGTGTGCGGTCAAGTTGCAGGTTCAGCTCGTTTAACGTAACACTCCGGCCAGGAATTCCCTGACAAAAAATATTGATTTGAATCGTGCAAAAAAGTTGTTACACTGAAAATATATACAATATCTGTACATTAATTATTTATTAAATCTACCACATATCACCGGGAGATGATCCATATGATAGATAACTTATTGTATCCAAAAAATTTGGTGGGTTGTATTGGGGTTACCCTAATCCTTTTTTCGATACCTGCTTTTGCTGGGAAGCCCAGCTTCAACTGCGAGAAGGCTGATGGCAGCGTTGAGGAAATGATCTGTAAGGATGATGATCTGGCAGACCTGGACCAAAAGATGGCGGAAACCTACAAGACGGCTTTGGATAAAGCCCCCCAGGAGGAGCTGAAAACCCTCAAGGCTTTTCAACGCGGCTGGGTCAAAGGTCGTAATGACTGTTGGAAAGCGGAAGATGCGCGTAACTGCGTGCAGTCCAACTATGAATCTCGTATCACGGAGTTGCAGATCGCCTATGGCGATCAAGAGGTCCCAACGCCCGTGAATTTCACTTGCGAGGACGGCACGGGTATTACCGCGGTGTTTTACCAAGACACTCAATTGCCCGCAGCGGTGCTGACCCGGATTCCGGATCAAGTGGTCGCTCTGCTGAGCCCATCGGGTAGCGGCGCGAAATACGAGGGTCAGAATGTAACCTTCTGGACCAAAGGAGATGAGGCGATGGTCACTTGGAACGACGAGGAATTCACCTGCCAAACTCAGTGAAATTGCCCGCATCAGGTATTTTAGATCAATACAAGAGAGTCGTTGTCATGATCAATCGATTCAGAACAGGCGCTATTGTATTACTGGCATCGTTGGTCCTCGGTTGTACTACTACCAATCCCTACACCGGAGAATCCCGCTACGATCCAGATGCTACAGCAGCATTAGTCGGCGGCCTAGCCGTTGCTGGTTTAGCGGCTTACGCCGCATCTTCGGATGACGATGAGGATCGGCATGAATACCATCGCCATCACCACAACCATCAACATGGAGATCATCGCGGAGATGGAAGCTTTAGTCCGCATCGCCATGTCAAGTGCTACGACTATCAGCGTGTCTGTTATCGCCGCGGGAATTTCTCGAAAAAATGGACTCGGGAACGATACGGTGATCAGTATTGGTAACTGCGTAGGCATTGCCGAGTAGTCTATAGCCAACGGAGCCAAATCATGAAAACGCCCATAGATATACTGTCCGCTGGATTACTATTCCTGGCCCTTTCCATCCCCTATTCCACAACGTTCGCTCAGAACGAAGAAACCGTAAGAGAACGACTGGACCCAGCCTGGCGCCAAGCTCGACTTCTGTTGGATGGCGTACTTAATCCCAAACAACAGAGCGAGTTGAATACCCTGGCCTATAGCGCAGCCGTTGCCAACCTGTGCGAAGGCTTCAGGCTGGACAAAGACCGGTTCAGTGCAGGCTTCAAGTACCTGGAGCATGAGGATTTGGTCAGCATGAGCAGTGACGAAACGACCTGTTTTGAACGCCACCTGATGTTCAACTACGGCGTCGCAGTGGGTTTATTTATGGCTGAAGGCGCAGCGAATCAAAACTGCTTTTTGTGAGACTGCTGCCGCTCACCGCTCAGACGCTGAATATCACTACTGGCAATAACCGATTTTTGTAAGAACGAGCTCAGGGGACACTGATTCAATGCGCTACATTAAGTTTTCTTTCATCATTCTGCTTTTCGTATCTCTGACCAGTGCAGCCACTCCGTTTTGGGGCGCGAAGCAATTCGTCCCCCGCCGGTACCCCACCGGAGCAATTGAAACCCGGTGAGTTTATTTGGGTGAAGGCCAGCTGGAGCCTTCCGGTCCGATCGTCATTGTGGTGAGTCTTCCCGAACAGCGAGCTTCTGTGTACCGCAACGGCGTCCGCATCGGGATAGCCACGGTAAGTACCGGTAAACGGGGACATCGCACGCCCACCGGCGTATTCACCATTCTCAACAAGGACAAGGACCACCATTCCAAAACCTACGGCAACGCCCCGATGCCCTACAGCGAACGGCTAACCTGGGACGGCGTGGCGTTACACGCCGGCGGCTTGCCGGGCTATCCCTCCTCGCACGGTTGCGTTCATCTGCCTTCGGAATTCGCCCGCCAATTATTTGAGATCACCGAAAAAGGCATGACCGTGGTGATTGCCGATGAAGCGACCGCGCCACGACACGTTGCGCATCCCCATGCCCTGGCGCCGGTTGATGCTGCAAGCGGAGAAACCCAGCCCGTCGCGCCGCTTGCCGGTGCACAGGATTTCCGTTGGCAGCCCGAACAATCCCCGACTGGTCCGGTCACCGTGGTGATCAGTGCCGCCGACCAACGGGTATTGGTATTACGCAACGGCATAGAGATCGGGCGGTCCCGCATCGCCTTGGGAAATACCAACCGGTCGCTCGGCACTCATGCGTACATGGCAGTGGAAGGCGAGGGGAGGGGACCTAAACGCTATGTATCCTATAACGATGCGGCTCCGCTCCGTTGGGTTGCCGTCAGTTTGCCCGGCCATGCCGGTAGCGGTCGCTGGGAACACGACACGGAACCGACCCAGCATTTCCGCATGCCGGAAGAGTTTGCTGCCGCGTTGGATGCCTTGTTGGAACCTGGCGTCACGATGCTGGTCACCGATGCGCCGG
>JAAUQA010000007.1 GCA_012032855.1 Candidatus Competibacteraceae bacterium | reverse complement strand
ATGCGCGGGTCTTCAAGGCAGGCAAAATGAGCAAGTAGGCTGGCACTCATCAGATTTCTCTCGGCTGAAAACCGTGAGTATCTCTAAACCGCTTTGTTTTTGCGAAAGTTTATATGCGGTCGCCCTGATAACCTGAATCTCAACAATAAAAAACCCCCTCTCGTGATGAGAGGAGGTTTTTTTAATCCGTTATCGTTAAGAATGTATTACAGCAACCATACAAGCTCCTTATCGATAATCGGTGATAACGAAATTCTGGTGGGGTTCCGACCAACGCACGGTCACTTCATCGCCACTTTCCAGAAAATCCTCCAGGGTGTATTGGCCGCTGACTTCCCGCAGAAAGTTTTCACCCAAGGTGGTGACAGTGAAGTTGACACGAGCGAACTCTTCGCCATCGGCAAACGCCCGCAAGACATGGGAACCATCGCCGTAGTTATTCCAATTCACAGTGAACCCGAAGCCGTTGTCGGTATCCCCACAGACTTCCAGAGTGTCACCCCGATTAGTACCGTAGGCGACGCGTTGCGGTACCCGACTATCGATCTGAATTTGCACCTCTTGAGCATCGCACACCCAGCCGCGAATCAGCCCGATCCCGCTTTCGAAGGAGTTTTCCTGAGGACTTTCCAATTGGGCAGCCGTGTCCGTCAATAGCGAGATATCCAAAGAGCGCTCAGCAGACAGCGGCTGGAACCCTAGCTGACCGGTGCCTGCGATCACGAAGTTCTGATGCGGTTCAGACCAGCGGACGCTCACATTGCCTCCTAATCCGGGAAAGTCTGTTAGCGTATAATCGCCGCTGGCTCCACGGAGATAATTCTCGCCCAAAGTGGTCACGGTGAAGGCCGCTTCAGCGAATTCAACGCCATTGACGAACAGACGCAACGTGTGCGCGCCGTCCCCGTAGTTGTTCCAGTTGACGGTTAGGCCGAAGCCGTTGTCGGTATCTCCGCAGATTTCCCGGGTATCGCTCCGGTTGGTGCCGTAAGCCACCGGTTGCCGTGGTCGGCTGTCGATCTGAATCTCGACTTCCTGGGCATCGCACACCCAACCGCGGATCAAGCCGATGCCGCTTTCGAATGAGCCCTCTTGCGGGCTTTCCAAAGCGCCTGTTTCCTGCTCTTCATCCGGTGGTGGCTCTACCTCCTCCTCAGCTTGGTAGGGCGTCACTGTGCTGAAATCCACCGTTATCGGATTAGCCACCCTGACGACCTTGATATCCTCATCGTAGCTAGCCACTAAACGCATCGCTTGGCGAGATGCAACATCAAACGAAATCTTCCCTTCAAAGTCCAGGTCGGCGCTCCATATGGCTTCGGTATTGATGACGAAAGCACCGTTGGCCAGTTCCGGCGGTGTGCGCAAACCCCACCAGAACGGGAAACAATGTTGTGCATGCTTCCCAATTCAAATATTGGACGGGAGTGAATGTGCCGCTATTACCACACCCTTCCTCATAAACTTGCTTGAGTTCAAGGGTCCAGGAGGGGGTAGCGCCGTTCGCGCCGGATCGGACCGAAAATCGCTGATCCCGATCGTGCTGGTGTTGGTCGCATTCAGACCTACGCTCACCCCGCCAGAGGCTCCCCCTTGCTGCGATCCGCCGGCCTCGAAGCCCAACGACCAACCGGTTGAATGGCTGTAACTGCCTGTGTTGTTGGGCGTTTCCGGCGAGAACCGGCGCAATGTCAAATTAGCGTCTGCGGCGGCGGTTGCATTGGGGGTCCAAGTGACATCCACTTTCTCAAGAAAATATCCTCGGGCTTCGTGGTTGTCGAATTTCCGCGAGCCGGAATTGAATTGCCCGAAAGGAGCGATCCTGAGAAATTTGTTGGGCGGGTTATTCGATGCAACCAGTTCGATGTCGTAGCCCACGTCATAAGTGAAAGTCTGAGTACGGGCGGCTCCGTTATGGGTGTAAGAAAGACTATGAACGCGTTTGTCAGGTGGCGCATTGACGCTGAACCGGCGGACAGTGGAAGGCGGAAGGCTCTCTGATAGCGCTTGTCGCTCCACCGTTTGCGGATTTGCTGAGTACGTTTCGGGACCCACCGGACCAGGGTTTTGCTGGGCCTTAAGCGCAGCGGATAACGTTTGGCTAAAGCCGATAACGTCATCAATATCGGACTGCTCGAACCGCTGGATAGTGAAGTGATACGGAGTCTCCTGGTTACTGACGATCACCGCAGCGTTCTCGAAACCAACGCCGACAAACCGAGCCATAGTCGCTTGGTTAGTTTCCTGCAGCAGCAGCGGGATTTGCCGATCCAACGCCGCCGTCAGCAATTCCAGAAAATGCGGGTCCGTCGTCTCGTCGAATTGTGATAAGTCAGCGACGACGAGCACGGTATCGGTCAACAAACGATGGAATTCGCGTTGCCGTGAGGGCTGTTGCTCGCTGAACACCTCCGGTGCCAACTCAATGACGTAATCGCTAGCAAGGTTTTCCACTTGGGCCGAATCAGCACCGCTGACCAGGATGATCTTTTGATCCGATGCGGCATGGCTGGAGGTGGATAGCAACAGAGGCAGTATCAATAACATGCCCAATATTTGCCGATCAAAATAACTGAGTGTACGTGAACTCATAACTGTTACCTCTCAAGTGCAGTTTTGAAGGGAGATTCCGGGGTGGTTGCTGACACGGCCCATCAATCCGATGCCGTGCCAGCAACCAGCTTTGTTACCGATAATCGGTGATGACGAAGTTTTGGTGCGGTTCTGACCAACGCACCGTTACGTCACTCCCGGATTCCGGGAAATTCGCCAACGTATACTGGCCGCTGGCGTCCTTCAGAAAATCCTCACCCAAGTTGGTTACAGTGAAATTGGCGCGGGTGAATTCCTCCCCGTCAATGTACAGTCGCAAGGTGTGCTCACCGCTACCGTAACTGCTCCAGTTGACGGTGAAGCCAAACCCGTTATCGACATCGCCGCAGATCTGCCGGGTATCGCCCCGATTGGTGCCGTACGCCACTTCCCGGCGCGGGCGGTCGTCGATTTGAATTTCTACGATGGCGGCGTCGCAGACCCAGCCCCTGACCAAGCCAATACCGCTCTCGAATGAATCTTCCTGGGGACTTTCCAATTGGGCAAGCGCATCAGACTGCTCCGTCGCAGCAGGCGGTTGGAAGTTATCAGGCGCAGATTGAGCCGAACTGGCACTCATGATGACGAAGTTCTGGTGTGGTTCCGACCAACGCACGATTGCGTCCTCTCCAGTTTCCGGAAAATTTGCCAACGTGTACTGATTGTCGGGAGCACCGCGCAGATAATTCTCACCCAACGTGGTGACAGTGAAGTCCAACACGGGTCGCTTCTTCGCCATCGACGAACAGCTTTAGCGTGTGATCGCCATCGCCGTAATTATTCCAGTTGACGGTGAAGCCGAAGCCATTGTCGACATCGTCGCAGACTTCACGCGTATCGCTCCGGTTGGTGCCGTAGGCGACCGGCTGCGGCTCCCGGTCGTCGATTTGAATCTCCACCAGATCGGCATCGCATACCCAGCCGCGAATCAGGCTGATACCGCTCTCTAACGACCCTTGTTGGGGGCTTTCCAGCTGGGCTTCCGATCGTTCTCCAGCGCCGGGACCACCCTCGCCATTACCTACCTTGATGGGTTCTTCAAGGCTAGTTTTGTTAGCGAAATCCACCTCAGGCGGCACGGGCGAACCCCAACGCCCATCGACATCGGCTTGGACAATGACTTGACCCGAGCTTACAGCGGTGAGAACGAATTCGACGGACTGTGAGCGGTTCTTGCCGATCGTGTTGAAGTCGACGACGGTCGCCGATTTTGGCGTCAGAATGCCGTTCAAAGTACCCGCGTCCAGCGCCACGCTGCCGTCCCGGATGTCTACCGCGCCGCTGTTGTTGTTGATTTCAACCGTCACCGTAACGTCTTCGCCGATCTTAACCGTTTCGCGGTCGGCGGTGACCGTGTAGGTCGGTTGCTTGATATAGTCGCCGCGCACATAGCTGGCCCTGGGACTCAGCGTGCCGAGCGGTTTACCGGTCAAGGTCAGCACCCCAAGACCGGTGTATGCCATGTAAACGGGAATTGATGCGCTGACACTACCGGTTTCCCCGGTACCGTCGCCGGTGCGAATCAAAAAATTGGTCAGCTTGAAGTTGCCGCCATCCCTGAAGGTGCCGCGATAACGCGTACCCACATTATCCGTGTACAGGATGTTGCCAAGCGACAAACTGGAAGCGCTGTTTGACCCGATCAACGTCAAAGGACCGTCATTGGGGACAGAGATGCCAACGCCAGCGCCTTTGACGCTAACCCCAAACTCCAGGTTAAAGGTGATGCCGCTGCCCAGATCATTGCCGCTAACTTGGTACACGCCATCCTGAAAACTATCGGACCCATTAACCTGAATGGTGCTCTTGAAGGGAGTTTTCGCAGCCGAACTGTAAAGCGCATGAAATTTCCCGCCGGTTCCGAAATAAACCTCGGGTCTGGCGGCAGGCGGCGCTAGTCCCGTCGTACTCTGGCTCCGGTTGCTCACGCTGGCGGTCATGGTCATCGCCGCGTCGTTGGTGGCGGCGGTGATGTAGGCGACACCTCGGCTTTAAGGGTTGCTTCATAGGCGAGAGTCCTAGAACGACCGAAAGCACCCTCTACTTTGTAGGTACCACTGACTGTTTTGGCATCGCTGGATTTGACGCTGGCCAGATGGACTCCTTCCGCTATGGAGGACTGTATTCAATGTCGGTAATGGTGTGGATCAACACCGTATCAAACAGCAGATCACCAGATGGGTCGAATACGGCTACTGAATCGAACGGATGGTTCACGCCGTCAATAGACACACCCCAGGACAAACGGGTGACCTGCACACCGGCGGTCCGCCATTCGCCTAATTGCTCGGCGATCCATTGAGAACCCAGCGTTTCCAGATCGTCTTGGTAAAGTTCACTCAAATAGGCGGCAAAACGATTCGCGATGGTGGGCGACCACTCGGCGACACCTTCTATCCGGGGCTCTTGAAGCTGACCACCGGGGCGCATGAAGTCGATGGCTGTTTGGGCCTTCGCTACAAAATCCGCTAACGCCACAGTCTGACCAGCAACGGACTCAGCGGTGACGGTCTCGGCGAGTTGTTGAAAGAGAGGATCATGGTGGTCCAAGGCGCTGCTTGGTGCTGCCGGCAACAGCAGAAAAACGATCAAGATGCCCAGCAGAAAACGGTTGGCGCTGCGCACCCGGTTCCTAGTTCGGCTTTCGGAAAGTTGCGTACCCATCACGTTACCTCTCAAGTTTGCGGTATTTCGGATGGGCGAGAGACAGCACTTACCGTGCCGTGTTACGCTAAGTCGATGGCCAAATAGGATTTATTCTCAATAAAACGGAGTTTAAACAGGGTTTTTCAAGCTGCAATATCGGATCAGTTTGGTCCGTTCGATATGGACCCGGTCCAGATCGGATTACGTGACAACGCCGACCGGTAATTGCATGGTCACGCAGTGCAAACTGCCGTACTGACGAACTAAGGTGCGGCAATTAATGCCGATCACCTCTCGGCTTGGAAAACAGCCCTGCAATCGTTCCAACGCTTCGGTGTCGGCGGGATCGGCGTAGATAGGCACCAGCACGGCATCGTTGATAATCAGAAAATTGGCATAACCCGCCGGCAAACGATTACCTACTTCATCGACGATGGGCCGGGGCAGCGGCAATGGAACCAATCGATAAGGTTTGCCCCTAGCTGTGCGAAGATCCTTCAGTTCTTGTTCCATCGCCTTGAGTGATTCGTAGTGAGGTCGCTCGGATTTTCGCAGTCCTGATAGGCAATGGTTTCGGCATCGCAAAACCGGGCCAGCGTGTCAATGTGACCGTCCGTATCGTCCCCCAATAAATCCCCCTCGTTGAGCCAGAGAAACCGTTGTACGCCCAGTTGTTTGGTTAGCCGCGTTTCCAATGCATTCTGGTCCAGCGCATTGCGGTTGGTCGCCAACAAACAACGCCTTGTAGTCAGCAAAGTTCCCGCCCCATCGGATTCGATGCTGCCGCCTTCCAGGATCATATCGATGCTGTGCAATGGCGTATTGCCAAAAGCGCCGGCTTGATGCAAATGCCGGGTGATTTGATTGTCGAGTTCATGATTGAATTTTCCGCCCCAGCCGTTGAACTGAAAATCCAGTAATACCGGTTGGCTGTCCTGGACAATGGTAATGGGTCCATGATCACGCGCCCAGGTATCATTCGAAGGCACGGTGTAAAGGCGTATGCGTGGCAAAACAGCGCCGCCGGCTTTTAGCATTTCTTGCACATGACGACGATGGGCTGCGTCGTAACAGACGACGAGGGCAAGTTGCCGGTAGCTGATCTGGGTCGCTAATGCGGCGAAATTGCGATCTGCGTCTTGCAACCACGGCTTCCAGTCGCTTTCTGCATGAGGCCAAGTCAGCAGTACGGCGGATTGCGGAGCCCATTCGGCGGGTAGGATAAGATTCGTTTGCATGATTTTCCTCGTCGCGGTGATCAGTAACACGCCTTGAATAGCACAGCTCGAACGCTGCCGTCGAGACGAAGCACTGCAACCGGAACGCAAAACACGATGACATGCACGCATCGACCGTAACCGCCGCAACGAACGGCGTAAGTGGGGAAGTAGTGAAGCGCATCGGTCGAGAGAGAAGACCGCTTCAGCGTCATTCGATGAAGGCGGCTATAAGGGTAGGAGCAGGAACTAAGAAGTGAGTGGCCCGGATCGGCGAGTGGATAATTCAAGCCGCTTCCGGCAAAGAGTTATTGGCGCGGGCACGGGGCATGCTCAATGCGCATTAGGTTGATTTAATGCAAAATAAAAGACCTGACCCCATGACCCTCAAATATTGGCATCAGGCACACTGCACCTAGCCGGAACCGGCCTCGACAAAATGAACGCTGCGGAACACGTCAACACGACCAGTTGAATAATCAGGATCGTCTTGGCAACGCCAAGAGCCGCACTCATTGCTAAGGTCGCGACCATCATCGTAACAGCTGTAACCTTCGCGTTGCGGCCGATCGCACCTTGGGCGTGCCAGTCATTGATCGGCGGGCCGAACCGCGGGTGCTCGGTAATCCAAGCATATAGCCGCGGTGACGATCTTGCAAAGGCGAACGTCGCCAAGAGCAGGAAAGGTGTTGTAGGCAGCAGTGGCAAGACGGCACCAACGACACCGCACGCGAGAGCGAAACAACCGCCGATAAACCACAAGATTCGGTTCATTTGCCGTCTTTTCCATTCTACTGGTCGGACGCGTCACGTTATTCGATCAACGTTCACGACTCAAATCGGTTAATTTATGGGCCTCAAACGGACGACCAAGGTTTGTCCCAAGGAGCGAGACATCGCGTTAATGCCCGGTTAAGCCGCCATCGCGTTTGGTCTGGTTTGAGTGTAAAACCACCTCGGGCTAAGAATGCGATACGGCCTTGTCGCGGCTGCACGATGGCCTTGTGGCACAGTAATTTCGTCGGTTACTGCACGGAGCTACTGGTAGGCGCATCGGTGACCATGACTAGCTTTTCGCTTTAACGAACAAACTGACCAAAGATAACTGAACCTGATCCGACAAACGCTGAAAGTCGCCATCCAACAAGCGTGAGGCGTCAGCACGTTTGCCGGCGTTGTGGGTCATCAGCACAGAAGCCGCAGCCATGTGAAAGTCTGAATGGGTCTTCAACAGTTTTCGGTATTCATCCAGGTTCCCATAGGTTTGATCTCCCGTGCTGTTTATCCACTTGCCGAGCACACAAAGATCGCTGCGTCCAATTTCCGTGGCTTCTAAATGTTCTTTGCTGGTCCCGTCAATGACTTTGGTTAGGCGCTGCCGCCAAGCCATATGGGCCTCTACCGCAGACTTGAGGTTAAGCCCAGCAAGTTCCTCTTCGTCTTTATTGACCTCCAGCGCAACATCTTCTTTGCCAGCGCGTCGTTGCTTTAACCAGTTCAATAGCCCCATTGCTTTTCTCCGCCTGCTTTCTTGGCAGTTAAGTTTTTATGGATTCGATTAATATTCACTGCATATTAAAGAAACTCATTATGGCAGCTTGCACGTAAGCATTTTTGTGTTCCCACGGCGCATACTTACTGTTGCTTAAAGATACTAGATCGGAGCCAATGAGGTATGTCAAAACGGTAACGTTTTGTAACAGTTAGTAACGGTAACGCGGGGGTGGTGAAGAAAACCACAAAATTCTAGTAGATTATATTGGCAGTGCCGAGGCGATAGCGGCTTTGGCTGTTCGCGGTGATCATATTTCCACCTTTTGCGACTGGAACGCAAAACACGCTAACATGCACGCTCAGCATCGACAGCAACCGCCGCAAAGAACGGCATAAGGGGGGACGTGTGGAAATTGCCTGTCTGGATCTAGAAGGGGTTCTGGTTCCGGAAATTTGGATTGCCTTCGCCGAACGCACCGGGATTGATGAGCTGCGGGCTACCACCCGCGACATTCCCGATTACGATGTCTTGATGCGTCAGCGACTCGCTTTGTTGGACCAACACCAGCTACGAATGAAAGATATTCAAGACGTGATTGCCACCTTGACCCCGTTGGATGGGGCAGTGCAGTTCGCGGAGTGGCTGAAGGAAAATTTCCAGCTGGTTATCCTGTCGGACACGTTCTACGAATTCGCCGCGCCGCTGATGCGTCAATTGGGTTGGCCTACGCTGCTGTGCCATCGGCTGGATGTCGATCCGCAAGGACGGGTGGTCGGCTACCGGCTGCGCCAGGAACACCCCAAACGTCATGCCGTCGAGGCCTTTCACGCACTGAATTATCGGGTTATTGCTGCCGGCGATTCCTATAATGACATCGCCAATTGCTGACGGTAGCGGATGCCGGGATTTTGTTCAGCCCGCCGCAAAATGTCATCGACGAGTTTCCGCAGTTCCCCGTCACTCGGTCTTACGATGAACTAAAGATTGCTTTCTGCAACGCCAGTCAGCGTCCTTTGTCATAATAGGCGCTTCAAGTTTAACCGTCGGGTCGCCAAGGCGGCCCGCTGTTGTTTTTTCGTTTTCAACGCTGTCGCATCAGGGAAATACCGTGATCGAAGAATCTTACCATCGCAAGCCGTCGAAACGGAAGCGCAAAATTATTGGCAAGAGCAAAAAACCTTCCGGGTCACCGAGGAACCGGGTCGGGAAAAATTCTATTGCCTGTCCATGTTCCCTTATCCGAGTGGCCGTCTACACATCGGCCACGTGCGCAACTACACCATCGGCGATGTCATCGCCCGTTATCAGCGCATGTTGGGCAAAAACGTGCTGCAACCGATGGGCTGGGATGCGTTCGGATTGCCCGCCGAAAACGCCGCCATCAAGAACAATGTGCCGCCGGCGCATTGGACCTATGACAATATCGCGCACATGCGCAGCCAGTTACAACGGATCGGCTTCGGCTACGACTGGGAGCGGGAAATCGCCACCTGCCGCCCGGAGTATTACCGCTGGGAGCAATGGCTGTTCACCAAGTTGTTCGAGAAAGGATTAGCCTACAAGAAAAATGCCACGGTCAATTGGGATCCGGTTGATCAAACCGTGCTGGCCAACGAGCAAGTCATCGACGGGCGCGGCTGGCGCTCGGGCGCATTGGTGGAACGGCGCGATATTTCTCAGTGGTTTTTGAAAATCACCGCCTATGCCGAGGAGTTGCTGAACGAACTCGATAACATGGAGGGTTGGCCGGAAGCGGTGCGCACCATGCAACGCAATTGGATCGGTCGTTCCGAGGGGCTGGAAGTGGAATTCGCCATTCCCGGCGAGGAACAGGGGTTGCGGATCTACACGACACGCCCGGATACTCTGATGGGCGTCAGCTTCATGGCGGTGGCTGCCGAACACCCGCTGGCGATCCAAGCCGCTGCTGATAATCCCGAGTTGGCCGCGTTTTTGGAAGAATGCCGGCGGATTCTGGTTTCCGAAGCGAATATGGAAACCATGGAAAAGAAAGGGATGCCAACCGGCCGGACGGTGATTCATCCAATTACCGGTGAGCATATTCCGGTTTGGGTCGCCAATTTCGTGCTGATGAGTTACGGCACCGGCGCGGTCATGGCAGTGCCCGGTCACGATCAGCGTGATTACGAATTTGCCCACAAATACGGCCTGCCGATCCTGCAAGTGATCGCGCCCGCCGACAATGGGCAGACCATCGATTTGGATCAGCAGGCGTTTACCGATAAAGGTGTGTTAGTCAACTCAGCGCAATTCAGCGGCTTGAGCTCAGCGGCTGCTTTCGATGCGATAGCGGATTTTCTGACCTCTCAGAACCAGGGTCAGCGTCGGGTCAACTACCGGCTGCGCGATTGGGGTGTGTCCCGGCAACGTTATTGGGGCGCCCCTATCCCCATCATTAATTGCCAGGAATGCGGCGCGGTTGCCGTGCCGGAAAGCGATTTGCCGGTGGTGTTGCCGGAGAATGTCGAATTTCAGGGGGTGATGTCGCCCATCAAGCAGATGGCCGAGTTTTATCAAACTACCTGTCCACGCTGCGATGGACCGGCGGAGCGGGAAACCGATACCTTTGATACTTTCATGGAATCTTCTTGGTATTACGCCCGTTACGCCTGTCCGGGCAATGACCAGCATATGCTAGACGAGCGTGCCCGTTACTGGTTGCCGGTGGATCAGTACATCGGCGGGATCGAACATGCCATCTTGCACCTGTTGTATGCCCGCTTCTACCATAAATTGATGCGTGATGCCGGGTTGATCAATAGCGACGAACCGTTCACCCGTTTGCTGACTCAAGGCATGGTGCTCAAGGATGGGGCTAAGATGTCGAAATCCAAGGGCAACACCGTCGATCCGCAGGAATTAATCGACCGCTACGGCGCCGATACCGTACGCGTATTCGCCATGAATGCTGCGCCACCTGATCAATCGTTGGAGTGGTCGGATGCCGGGGTAGCCGGTTCGCACCGTTTCTTGGGTCGTTTGTGGTCCTTCGCCGCCCAATATAACCAAGCCATCGGCCAAGCGCCGGTTGAGCCGAATTGGACGCAGGCATCTAAGACCTTGCGTAGCCAGCGTCGGCAAATTCACCAGACACTGGATCAAGCGCTGTTCGATTCAGCCGTCACCAGTTCAACACTGTGGTGTCGGCGTGCATGATCATTCTCAATACCCTGAGAGAAGTCGAAGGCAACGATATGGCCGATGCGCTGCGCCGCGAGGGGATGAGTATATTGCTGCGGTTGTTGTCGCCCATTGCACCGCATATTACCCATGTATTGTGGCAGGCGCTGGGCTATGAGCGTGTGATCATTGATGCCCCGTGGCCGACTCCTGACCCGGCTGCGTTAGTGCGTGATAGCCTTACCCTGGTAGTGCAGGTCAATGGCAAAGTGCGCGGTCAGATTGAGGTGTCGGCAGACGCAGACAAAGCCGCCATTGAGGAAACCGCCCTGACGGAATCCAACGTTCAACGCTTTGTCACTGATCGGACTATCCGTAAGATCATTGTGGTACCGAATAAACTGGTCAATATCGTTTGCTAGAGGGCGTGGACTTGCATTCAAATGCAACGAATACCCCCTCCCCCTGGCGGGGGAGGGTTGGGGTGGGGGGGGGCTATCGATTAGTCGGAAGCTACACGCGCGGGCTGTTACTTACCCTAGCGCTGCTGATGCTGGTCGGCTGCGGCTTCCAACTGCGCGGACAAGCGCAATTACCGCCGGAGATGGCAGTCACCTATATCAACACCGGCCGTTCGCCCTCAGAACCGCCGAGCGCGTTGGGTCTCGCCTTGCGGCTTGCTCTGGAAACCAATGGTGTGGTCGTTACTAGCGACCCCGCTGAGGCTCAAGCCAACCTGGTCATCTTACGAGAAGCTGTTCGACGCCGAACGTTGGCTGCAGGCACTCGCGGTGAGGTCAGAGAATACACCTTGACCTATACAGTAGATTATATGGTGACGCTAGCCGATGGGTCGCCGTTACTGGCTCAGGAAACTGTGGCACTGTCCCGTGATCTACTCTACGCGGAAGCCGATGTGCTCGGTCGAGAAGCGGGAGAGGAAATCATCCTTAACGACTTGCGGACCGACATCGCTCGTTCCGTTCTATTACGTTTGCAGGTCGTGGCTCGCTTGTGAGACTGCGTGCCGAGCAACTGGCTGCGCACTTGGCGAAACCGTTGGCTTCGATCTATGTGGTATTCGGTGACGAGCCGCTGTTGGTTCAGGAAAGCAGCGATGCGATCCGGCTAGCCGCTCGTGTTCAAGGTTATACGGAGCGGGTGTGCTTGACGGTCGAAACCGGTTTTGACTGGAGCAGTTTGGATCAGGCTGCGGCTAACCAGTCCTTATTCGCCGACCGCCGTTTGTTGGAGTTGCGTTTGGGTGCCGCTAAACCGGGAGACGCAGGCGGCAAAGCGCTGTATCGTTACGCACAGCATCTTCCCGCGGATGTCATCTTATTGGTGAGTTGCGCTAAACTGGATGCTGCTACTCAGAAAAGTCGTTGGTTCACCGCGTTGGATCATGCCGGAATTACCATCCACTGTGGCCGGTGAATAAACAACAGTTGCCCCGTTGGATTGAGCAACGCTTGATTGCCAAAGGGTTGCAACCTGATCAAGAGGCCGCTGAGTTGTTAGCGGAGCGGGTGGAAGGCAATTTATTGGCTGCAGCCCAAGAGATCGAAAAACTGCATTTATTGCTAGGACCAGGCATTGTGACCGCGCAACAAGTTCTGGCCGCGGTTAGCGACAGCGCGCGTTACACGATTTACGAGTTGGTCGATACCGCTTTGGCGGGGAACCCTGCACGGATGGTGCGGATTCTCCACGGCTTGCGTGACGAAGGCATCGATATCGTATTGGTGACGTGGGCGTTGCATCGAGAAATAGAATTGCTCAATCGACTGGCTTTCGCTGCGAGCCAAGGCCAAGCGTTGGAACCGGCATTGAACCACAATAAAGTGTGGGAAAACCGCAAGCCTTTACTGCGTAGTGCACTTCGGCGACTGCCGCTGCGAACTTGTCGGCAATTACTAAACGCCTGTGCGCAATTGGATCGGGTGGTTAAAGGCGCCGAGCCGGGCGAATCGTGGGATGTGGCGTTGCAGGTGAGTATGCAATTAGCCGGACGAACCTTGCCGATCTCCAATGAGCGTATGTATTAATTATGTGGGTATTAGAAACAGGTCATCACATCATGAATGCTCAAGTAGAACCATTGGCCCAATCGATCAATGAATATATGGTTCAATTGGGACAGCAAGCACGTACCGCGTCCCGCCGGATTGGCTGCGCGGAAACCGCCATTAAAAACAAGGCGCTGATGGCGATTGCAGCAACCCTGGAAGCCAGCAGAACGCACCTGCTTAAGGAAAATCAAAAGGACCTGCAAGCTGGCGTTGTTGCCGGTTTGGATTCAGCATTGTTGGATCGACTGGAACTCAACGATGCCCGCATTGCCGGCATGGCTGAGGGATTACGGGAAATTGCCGCGTTACCCGACTTGATCGGGCAAATGACTGACTTGAGTTACCGTCCCTCCGGCATTCAAGTGGGCAAGATGCGGGTGCCGCTGGGCGTAATCGGCATCATCTACGAATCCCGCCCCAACGTCACCGCCGACGCTGCAGGACTATGTTTAAAAGCCGGTAATGCCGCTATTCTGCGGGGAGGGTCCGAAGCCATCCATTCCAATCGTGCGATTGCCGCTTGCATTCATGAAGGGCTACAACAAGCGGAATTACCGGCGGCTTGCGTCCAGGTGGTCGATACTACTGATCGTGCCGCTGTCGGCGAGTTGCTGCGTATGCCGGAATACGTCGATGTTATCGTGCCGCGCGGTGGTAAGGGCCTGATTGAACGCATCAGCGCTGAATCCAAGGTGCCGGTAATCAAACACTTGGACGGTATTTGCCATGTGTACATTGACGACAAGGCGGATCTCGACAAAGCGATCCGCATCGCCTACAACGCCAAAACCCACCGCTACGGTGTTTGCAATGCGATGGAAACCCTGCTGGTCGCCGAAGGCATTGCCTTAAAGGTGCTGCCCAAGCTGGTTCCGATGTACCTGCAAGCCGGGGTTGAGCTACGTGGTTGCGATGGCACTTGCCGGGTCATGCCGGACATCAAACCCGCCACCGCAGAAGATTGGGATACCGAATACCTGGCGCCGATTCTGTCGGTCCGGGTGGTTACCGACATGGATCAAGCCATCGAACACATCACCCAACACGGTTCCGGCCATACCGACACTATTGTGACCGAAGATTACAGCCGGGCGCGGCGATTTTTGCGCGAGGTGGATTCCAGTTCAGTGATGGTGAACGCGTCGACTCGCTTTGCTGACGGCTTTGAATACGGCCTGGGCGCGGAGATCGGCATCAGCACCGACAAATTACACGCCCGGGGACCGGTCGGGGTGGAAGGGCTGACGACCCAGAAATTTGTGGTATTGGGTGACGGCCATATCCGCAGTTAACCCATCCGGCACTGGTCCAATGAGTACGGGTTGATGTCCGACGCGAAACCCATCGGCATCCTCGGCGGGACCTTCGACCCGGTGCATTACGGACATTTGCGTGCGGCGTTGGAGGTCATGGAAGAACTGGAGTTAGGGCAGATTCATTTCATACCCAGCCGCCACCCGCCGCATCGAAATCAGCCCCATGCTTCACCGGCGCAGCGCTTGACGCTGTTACAGCTAGCGGTCGCCGGGCAAGCCGATTTCATCGTGGATGAGCGGGAGTTGCGCCGGGACGGTCCCTCGTTCATGGCTGATACGCTGCTCTCGTTACGGGCCGAACTCGGCACACGCTCACTCTGTCTATTACTAGGGATGGATGCGTTTAATGACCTTCATCATTGGCACCGCTGGCGGCAAATTCCGGATACGGCGCATATCGTGGTGTTATACCGACCCGGCTACGACCTGACCCATTCGGAAGCATTAGGCGATCTGGTCACGCAGCGACGCATTCGACACCCGGAGCTGTTGAACGAACAGCCTGCAGGATACATTTTATTTCAACCCATAACCCAACTGGCCATATCCGCCACCGGATCCGGGAACTGCTCGCTCAAGGACGCTCTCCCCGCTATCTGCTGCCGGATTCGGTATGGCAAACCATTCGCGACCAGGGTTTATACCGGTCATTTGCTGAATAACACTGTCAGGAACACAACGAGGCTGCATGCAACTAGAAGCGCTGAAATCACTCGTCGTAACCGCATTGGAAGAACTCAAGGCGGTGGATTTAAAAGTATTGGACGTGCGTAACATTGCCGGTTTTACCGACTTGATGGTCATCGCCAGCGGAACTTCCGATCGCCACGTTAAAGCGCTGGCCGACAAGTTGGTCGAGAAGTGCAAACAAGCCGGCGTCCGACCCTTGGGCGTCGAAGGGGAACGAGAAGCGGAATGGGTATTGGTGGACATCGGCGATGTAGTCGTCCATATCATGAAACCCGATATCCGGGATTTCTATAATCTCGAAAAGCTATGGTCAGTCGGCGAGACTAAACGTAGCCGCCCGGTTCATGCCCTTTGAATTGTTACGGCGGGGGGACTCCGGAGACTAGGCTTGCGTATTCACTTGATTGCAGTCGGCACCCGCATGCCCGCTTGGATTACTCAGGGATTTACCGAGTACGCTCAGCGCCTACCGCGTGAATGCGGCCTGCAGTTAGTGGAAATACCCGCTGGCAAACGCGCTAAGACCGGCACTGCAGAACGGGCTCAACGAGAAGAGGGAGAACGCATGTTAGCGGCGATTCCGGCCCGAGTCGGCGTGGTTGCGCTGGACGAGCGCGGTGTGCATTGGGATACCCGGCAATTAGCCGAACAACTGGCCCTATGGTTAAGCGGCGGGAGGGATATGGCGCTGTTGATCGGAGGTCCCGATGGCCTAGCCCCGGCCTGCCGGGAACGAGTGGAAGCGACTTGGTCGTTGTCCCGGCTGACGTTTCCCCATGCCTTAGTCCGGGTCATGGTGGCTGAACAACTGTATAGGGCTTGGAGCATTCTTTCCCGTCACCCTTACCATCGGGTTTGAACATGTTCCTCCACAATACCGGCATTTACCTGGCTTCCGGTTCACCGCGACGGCGCACGTTGTTGGAGCAAATCGGGGTCCGTTACGAGCTGTTAACGGTTAGCGTAGAAGAAACCCCGCTACCCGAAGAACAGCCGCAAGCCTATGTGACGCGATTAGCGCTGGCCAAAGCCCGAGCGGGATGGGACACTCTGCCACGCTGGGCGATTCAACCGGTGTTGGGTGCAGACACCGCCGTGGTGGTAGATGGCGTCATTCTCGGTAAACCGCGTGACCGGCAAGACGGATTAGCGATGCTCCACACCTTATCCGGACGTGCACACCAAGTGCTTAGCGCCGTAGCTTTGGTGACGGAGGAACAGCAAGCCGCGCGGGTCCAGGAAAGTTGGGTCGGTTGGAGGGAATTAAGCCCGGCGGAAATAGAAGCGTATTGGAACACCGGGGAACCGCTGGACAAGGCCGGTGGTTACGGCATTCAAGGCCGTGCAGCGGCGTTCATCGTCGAATTGCATGGCAGCTATTCCGGGGTCATGGGTCTGCCGTTGTTCGAGACCGCTGAATTACTACGGGATTTCGGTATTCCTATTTTATAACTTATCTCAAACCATGCGGGTGGCATGGGCGCCGAGATTGCTCTGGCGATGTGATGGAAAATCTATGGTCACTAATAGTCGGCGTACCAATGAGGAAATCCTGATTAATGTCATGCCCCGGGAAACCCGGGTTGCCGTGGTGGAAAACGGCGTATTGCAAGAAACCTTCATCGAACGAGAACGCCGCCGCGGGTTGGTTGGCAACATTTACAAAGGTCTGATTTGCCGCGTATTGCCGGGCATGGAAGCGGCGTTTGTCGACATCGGTTTGGACCGGGCCGCATTCCTGCATGTATCCGATATCCGTTACGATGAGTCCGCCACCCTCGGGGCTGACGGCAACCGGCCGATTGCAATCAATGAGTTGGTGCGGGAAGGCCAGGAAATCGTCGTGCAGGTCATCAAAGATCCCATCGGTAACAAGGGCGCTCGGCTCACTACCCATATCACCTTACCCTCGCGGTTTCTGGTTTTCCTGCCCAACTCGCGGGTAGAGGGCGTATCGGTCAAGATCGACGAGGAATGTGAAAGACAGCGTCTGAAAGATGTTATCGGCACCTTTCGCGCGAATTCGGCGGCGGTTACATCGTGCGCACTGCGGCGGAGGGCATGGAGCCGTGGGCATTGCGGGCGGATATGCAATTTCTGCAACGATTGTGGGAATCCATCCAAGAACATATCGAAGAAGTGCGGGGACCCGGCACGATTTACGAGGACTTGCCTTTGGTACTACGGATTCTGCGCGACTTCGTGGGCGCAGAGGTAGAAAAAGGTCCGGGTCGATTCCGAGGAAAATTGCGAGCGCCTGCGGCGTTTCGCCGAGAAATTCATCCCGGAGATGTTACCCCGCATCGAATATTATCCCGGCGAACGTCCCATTTTCGATTTGTATAACATCGAAGACGAGATTCAGAAAGCATTAAGCCGTAAGGTGCTGTTAAAGTCGGGTGGCTATCTGATTATCGACCAGACCGAAGCCATGACCACGATTGATGTCAACACCGGGGCTTACGTGGGCCATCGTAACCTGGAAGAGACGATTTTCAAGACTAATCTGGAAGCGGCCCAAGCCATAGCTCGGCAGTTGTGTCTGCGCAATCTGGGCGGCATCATCATTCTGGATTTCATCGATATGGCCAGCCCGGACCACCAGCAAGCGGTGTTGAAAGCCTTGGAAAAACACCTGGAGAAGGACCGCGCGAAAAGCCATATCTCGCAAGTCTCGGCGTTGGGGCTGGTGGAAATGACCCGCAAACGCATCCGCGAAAGCCTGGAACAGGTACTCTGCGAGCCGTGCCCGCAATGCGCCGGTCGGGGTACTGTCAAAACTGTCGAAACGGTTTGCTACGAAATTTTCCGGGAGTTATTACGTGAAGCGCGCCAGTATGAAGCCCGTCAATTTTTGGTGCTGGCCTCGCAAGAAGTAGCCGACCGCATGTTGGACGAAGAATCCGCCAATGTCGCGGAGTTGCAGGAATATATCGGGGTGCCGATCAAATTCCAAGCCGAGCTGCTGTACACCCAAGAACAGTACGATGTCGTGCTGATGTAAACCGTTCGGGGTTTATGACTGCTCTCTCCTCTACACCGCCAAACCGTCGGCGTTGGGCGGTGCGCCTGGGTTTCGGCCTGGGCATCCTTATGCTA
>JAAUQA010000244.1 GCA_012032855.1 Candidatus Competibacteraceae bacterium | reverse complement strand
AAGCAGCGCCCCAACTTACCATCGGCTTTCATATGACCGATGATCGGTTCGATGGTGTTGCGTCGGTTGAGTCGTTTACGTTGTCGAGCGGTGATGCCCCGCTGCTGCCCGGCGATAAAGACCTGGGTATCGCCGGGGTGCTGGTGACCTTTGTAGCCCCGATCCACATAGGCTTCTTGCGGGGCCTGGTCACAGAGAATACTGACCTGCTCCAGTTGTTCGCTGAGGGTATGGCCGTCATAGGGGTTACCGGTAAAACTACGGGCACCGACCACAAAGGCCTCTTTTACCGTCGTAGCAAAGCTGGCCTTAACCCCGAACTCATAGCGTTTATGCGCTTTACCTTTGCTGATGCACTCGACCTCTGGCGCATGAAGACTGTACAGCTTATTTTTGCTGTGACGGTGTTGCTCCAGCAGTCGGCGGGCGTGTACCAGGACCGTGCGTTGGGTATCGGTTAAGGTGTCCAGCGCAGGCAGCTGGCGCAGGACATCCCGATACACTCGGCCCAGATAGCCTTTGACGGTCTTGACCGCTTTGCGCAACCGACGATATTGCTTGGCATGGCCATAGCGCCCGATCCGGGGCAACAGCTCACGGCAGGCTTTACGATACGTTTGGCGCAGAGGAATATCGAGGTCACCGGCCAACTGTACCAGCTGGCGTCTAGCCCCGTCATAGAGTCGGCTGTCGGTCGGAAAGGCGATGTTTTTCTCTTGCACGGTGGTGTCCACTACCACTCGCTTGAGACTGGTTGGGGTGATCACCCGGCTGCGTAGCCCCGCTTGGACAGTGGCTGCTAGCAGTTCTTCACCGCCTGCTTCGCCCAGTCTTTGGCGCCATTTCACCAATGAGGTCGGATGGCAGGGAAACCGGTGTTGAAAGAACGTTTCCCCACAGAACAGTTGCCAATAAGGCGAGTCCACCCACTGGTCAACTACCGCTTCGTCCGATACCCCATACGTGTGTTGCAGGTATAGCAACCCCACCATCAGCCGCACCGGCAGCGCCGGTGCACCCACTTCACCAAAATGGGGTTCAATGGCTTGTTCCAGTTGTTGCCAGTCGATCAGTCGGGCTAATCGACACAGCTTGTGTTCCGGATTGACTAGGTCACTAAGGCGTACTTTGAACAGATCGTCTTGCGGGTCCGAGCAACTGGATTTCGGTTTCATTTCGGGTCGTTTCTACAGCTTTATAGCGGTATGGGCGTAAAATAGGCGGGTTATAGAGCTTTGCAAGCCCTATTTTATCAAACAATTCAATTGGTTGAAGGTTTTCAGGGCGACTAGCTAAATTCACATGACCCAGCAAAGCTTGGATGTCTACCAATTGCGCCCCACTTTCCAGTACCCGCGTTGCATAAGTATGCCGCAGCTTATGCGGTGTCACTGCCTTGTCGATCCCGGCTTTTTCCCGCAGCCGCCGTAAATAGCTCCGCGCCGATTGCACGGTGGGCGGTTTACCGCCGGGACCGTGTTGCTGAGCAAACACAAATTCCTCCTTGGGCCGGTCCTTGAGCCAGAAGCCGCACACCTGACCGAAGGCGTGCGGTAACGGCACGATCCGTTCCTTATTGCCCTTGCCGATCACCCGCAGTGACAGGGCAATGCCATCGACCAGCTTGACATCGCGCACTTTCAGCCCTAATGCCTCGCTGATCCGCAGCCCCGAGTTCAAAATCAGCAGGTACAGCATTTTCGTAGCGGCGCCGACTCGTTGCAGCCGCTCACGGGGCTGGCCGAAGATGTTGGCGGGAATGTCATCGACATTGCGCACGACCGCTTCTAAAGCCTGCTGCTCGTCTCGTTCCAACCATACCGGGATGCGTTGGGGGCGTTTCGGCTTCTCCACCTGATACACCGGATCGTCGGTTGCAATCTCGTTGCGCTTGGCCCACTTGTAAAAGCCACTCAAGCAACTGATACGGCGCGACACGATATGCACGCTAACTTTCCGCTCGCGCATCTGCCAGGCGATGAACTGTTCTACATCCACCGGCTTGGCGGTTTGCCAATCCTTACCGGCCTGATCCAGCCAGCCAGCCCAAATCTTCAGATCGGAACTGTAACCGTAACAAGTGCCCTCGCTGTAGCCCTTGGTGTAACGCAGATGAGCCAAGAATTCCTGGCGGGCGATTTGAAAAGCGGCTTCGTTCAACATCAGGGCAGTTCTCCATGCGCTTGCCGGTACCCTGTTGGGGCTCTGGCGGGGTTAGCGGCGGGTCGATAATTTTCTGAAATGACTATTTCAGTATAGTCAATTTAAAACATATTTTAGAGCATTAAGCCACGAGCGCCATTTTTGGCCTATTCAGTAACTGTAAAGTGTTAAGAAATGGATAATTTTCATAACTAATATTCTGAAACAGTTATTTCATTTAATAACACCACATAACGTCATATGATATGCTGTCACATAGAGTCATGTAGTATGATATGATACTACATAGTATCTATCGCTCATCGCTGAGGACCAATGTCATGGAAAGTCAGTTCAAGCATTGGGTTCAACTTCGCTGGGAAAAGGAAACTCGCTACTATGAAGCCAGATTACATCAAGACCTATGGGGCGAATGGGTGCTGACTAAAATTTGGGGGCGGCGAGGAACTGCTATCGGTCAGGCACGGAATTATCCATGCGTTACACTTGAGGAAGGATTCAATCGTCTTGCCGAGGTAAGAAAAAGGCGTAAGCAACGAGGTTACCAGTTGGTGCTTGGTCCTCCTGAGTAATAAAACACTCACGAAGACACAAGTATTGTATCATATCATACTAATTTATGTAGTATCATATCATGCTATTCTATATTGTATGATACTGTTCAGTATGATACTGGTTTTAACGCTACCTTGGCGTCACACTTAGATGGTTCCCAGATCAAGGTTTCCCACGGTCCCGCATTCAGTACCGCCGGGCAATCAAAACGGCGTGATATGATACTATTCTATACAATACAGTTTAGTATCATTTCATATTCCGGGGCTTAAAATGATCATTCTGATCGGGGGAGAAAAGGGCGGGACTGGCAAAACCACCCTGGCAGTGAATATGGCTGCCATGCGCGCCTTGTCAGGCCGGGACGTGTTGTTAATCGACACTGATATCCAAGCCAGTGCTAGTTATTGGGTGCAGAGCCGTGATGAGTCGGAAGTGAAACCTCGTGTGGCCAGTATCCAAAAGTTTGGCAAAGGTTTGTCTGCTGAAGTGAGGGACCTTTCCAATCGTTACCAGGATATTGTGATCGACGCCGGCGGGCGGGATTCGGTCGAATTGCGAGCAGCACTGGTCGCGGCAGAAAAGGTATATGTGCCTATCCAGCCGTCGCAGTTCGATATCTGGACGCTAAGTCGAATGAACGACTTAGTAGATACCGCTCAAGGCTTTAATCCTGAACTCAGAGCCTGGGTCGTGATCAGCCGGGCCTCAACCAACCCATCGGTAAACGAAACCACCGAAGCGCGAGGTCTGCTAACGGATTTTGATCACCTCACTCTGGCAGAGACTGTAGTTCGTGACCGTATTGCTTACCGCAAGGCAGCCAGGGATGGACTCAGCGTAGCCGAGTTGAAACCGGCCGATCCGAAAGCTACAGACGAGATGCAAACGCTATTTCAGGAGATATTCAATGAATGAGGGTAAGCTTCGTAGCCGACCACCAATGACCGGCACCAATGTCGAAGATTTTATCGGTAGAGCGGGTGAGCCTCCTAATCAGAGCAAGGTGGACGCCCTGCTGTCTGAGAAAGTGGAAGAAATCGAGCAAGAACCGCTTCCTTGGGAAGCTCCCGGGGTTCGTGAGGATGTCAGCAAGATGTTTAATGTGCGGTTGCCGGAACCATACCTGCTCAAACTCAAGTATATCGCTGAGCATACGCCGGATAGCATGCAGCAGTTCTGCCTTGACGTCCTGTTACCGGCAATTGACGCTAAGGCCAGCGAACTCACTAAACAGAGCTGAATGAATCGGCCAGGGAAATATAAGCGGCAAGCTGCATGAATCAGATGTCATTGCATACCAAGAGGTGAGTATGCAGCGTACCGTCCAATTCGTAGTAGTGCTGACTATCATCGCAACGCTGATTTCGGGTTGCGCTTATCAAGTGACCCAAAGCGGCTATCAGATCCGAAGCGCAATTCCTGCACCGCGGGGATTCTATCCTTGTTGACATGGATTGCCAGGGGCGGGACCGTGCGACGGTTTGTAGGTTTAAACTCAATTTGAAGTGGTTAAATCTGAAACGATATCTAGGCCTTTCATGCTTTTAACACACAGGTTCAAATGTTATGGATGCACCACAAACCATCGACGACCTAAGCCATGAAGCAATCCGCAACTGGCTAGTGCGAGCATTACAAGGCCAGGAACCGTTGCCGTTGCTCACAAGAGACGAATATCCCTATCTGGCGATTCTGCGATTGGAAAAAACTCTGAAACCCGCAACGCGGGGACTCGCTGAGGGACAATGCTTTGCAGTTGGTTCGTCAATTTTGTGCCGATGGGCAGGGAGAGACCGATTACCTGGAAGAACTTAATCGCGCTGGCTACGGCCTTCAAACAACCTGAGTTTGTGCGGATGCTGGCGCAATTGGCTGAGCGTTTCCCCGACCTACCGCATGTTGCCGATGAAGTGCGGCTCGCGGTGTTGGCTGCGCTTGTCGATGCACCGCCGCCTCAGTCCACAGAGTTCTGGGAACGTATATTTAAGCAAGCCCCTGAAAAATATGCCGGCCTGGTTCTTTCAGGAATGCTGGCAATCGATCCCAATCGCGCGATCAAATTATTACCGGAGATGCCCGATACTGAGCTAACAGGACAAGCTGCGGCGCTTAAATTCGATCTGACCTGGGACGATCTTCAGCAAAAACAGCGTTACCCATTCGTCCAGAGTATTCAAGCAATGTTGTCGACAGTCTGTAGTCCAAGATTTGCTGCTCCCGTACAAGCGTGGGTAAATTCCATGAAAAAATACCCAGATGGCCATCGCCCTCAACCCATCACCTGCCCCATTACCTGCCTTGTCACTGTTCCAATTGAACTTATTCGAAGGACTGAATTAGATGAGAAATGAATGAACATTGCGCTAGGACATTCTCCAGCGAGTAAGATTACCGCAACTAAAGTTACTTCCCCAAGAACCCGCTCCGGCGGGGTTTTTTATTGCTTTGCGGTGAAGTTAGACTCTGTTGGCGGATTTGGGTAATTATTTCCAAGATTGATCAGCATCTACAGAAAACGGAACACCACCTCCCATAATTCCCTGATCTTCCGCTGCGGGTATGGCCGCAAGGCACGACCGAGATCTCTGCCTAATTTTTGGTTGTCGACGGCATTTATAGGTCTAACCGATGCGTCTTTGAGTCCCATCCAAATGAACATTGCGCCAGGACACTCATCAAGATTGACGCCTGGGTTGCCGCGATAATCACCCCTGGAATCGTAGCAGTTTTCATAGCGCCGTCGATTAGCTCCGGACTTTGAACCTCAATTGGACGAAAAAGCACTCTAAGCTTGTAAACCTTCCTCTCAAAGCCCGATGGGCTTTGACCGACCCTGTTCCCGTCGAAAGTAGGACGTACCTGTCAGGTTGAAGCACACCCCAGCATGACGTCAGGATGCCCCCTCTTATTCTGTCAGAATAGAGTCACATACTGTAAATCTTGACGTCC
>JAAUQA010000243.1 GCA_012032855.1 Candidatus Competibacteraceae bacterium | reverse complement strand
CGCGAAGGCTCTAAACTCAGCTTGCCCAAAAAACAGAATAAGGCCGCCTGGGAGGATGATTATCGCGCCAAAGTGTTGTTTGCCTGAATATTTATATGCGGTCGCCCTGTCTGGCTAGTCCGCTGATACTCGGACTACCCATGTCGTCGATATTGCGCAGTAGGCGGTACATAGTGATCTTGAGGCCCGATGGCGCTAACGCCTCATCGTACAGGGCTGTCGACGCTTGTGCCGCCTGGCGCAGGGTAGTGCATAAACAGGGAGAAGTTGGCATAAACACGTGTATATACCCGTTTATAGTCGATGTAAAGCAAAACATGTTGCACTGTTCCTAATCCGGTTGTCATAGAACCGAGATAACGTAAACGCAAGTTCATATACTTTGAGAGTGCAACATGAAAATCGCAGTGTTCAGTACCAAACCCTATGATCGCCAGTTCCTGGAAGCGGCAAATCAAGACCACGGCCATGTACTGAAGTTTCTCAAGCCCGGCTTAGCGCCTGAAACCGTTTCTTTGGCCAGAGACTTCGAAGGCGTTTGTGTGTTTGTCAACGATGAGCTGGACGCCTATGTTATTGCCAAACTGGCACAATTCGGTGTGCGCTTGATTGCACTGCGTTGCGCCGGTTTTAATAATGTTGATTTAGCCGCTGCCGAAGCCCATGAATTGAGTATCGTGCGGGTTCCGGCGTACTCCCCACATGCCGTGGCCGAGCATACGGTCGGGTTGTTGCTGACGCTGAATAGAAAATCCACCGTGCCTATGCCAGGGTACGGGAAGGAAATTTTGCTTTGGATGGATTGCTGGGCTTTGATATCCACGGAAGAACCGCTGGGATTATCGGCACCGGGAAAATTGGTGCGGAGGTGGCTAAAATTCTCAATGGATTTGGCTGTCGGTTGTTGGTCCATGATCAATTCGTCAATCCGGAATGTACCGCCATCGGTGTGGAGTACACGGATTTGGCAAGCCTGTTCGCCGAGTCCGACATCATCACCTTGCATTGCCCGCTGACCCCGGAAACGCATCATTTGATCAATGCGGATACATTACGGCAAATGAAGAAAGGCGTGACGATTATCAACACCAGCCGCGGCGCGTTAATCGACTCTCAAGCGGTTATACAGGGCTTGAAATCAGGACATATTGGCTATCTGGGGTTGGATGTTTACGAAGAAGAGGGCGATTTATTCTTCGAAGATTTGTCCGACCGAGTCATTGATGACGACGTGTTTGTCCGCTTGGTCACGTTCCCCAATGTCTTGATAACCGGGCATCAGGCGTTCCTAACCCGCAATGCGTTGCAGAATATCGCTGACACCACAATGGGCAATATCACGGCATTCGAACGGGGCGAGACTTGTGGGAACGAAGTCACGATGGAAATGAAGAAATAACCTGACCAGGCGCGAGTGCTTAGCGATTTAGAATAGGTAAGACGGATGAGTTGCGATACCCGTGCGGACCAGTTTAAGGCATCCATCTGAGTATCAGGTATGCTGGTCAAGACGAAGACCGGGAGGAATGCCGATGATAGCAACAGACTTTGTTTTCAATGGCTGGCGGATGTTTGACTCCTTTTCGCTGTTACGAATGATGGCCTTGGTCTATGCGATGATGACCCTGTCGCCGTCCTGGGCAAATCCCCCGCCGCTCAGCGGTCGCTTTGATGTCGGTGGTTTTGCTTTACACATGGACTGCTGGGGCCAAGGGAATCCAGTCGTGGTTCTGGACGCCGGCTTGGCCCATTCTTCCCGTGGATGGGGACGCATAATCCGTGATCTATCCGGCACTGCGCGGGTATGCGCTTATGATCGTGCCGGCTATGGGCTAAGCGACCCCGGACCACTCCCCCGCACCAGCAGCCGCATGGCAGCCGAGTTGCGAACCTTGTTGGAACGGGCACAGATACCACCTCCTTTCCTATTGGTCGGCCATTCGCTGGGTGGCCATAACATGCGTATGTTCGCTGGCCTTTATCCTCATGAAACCGCCGGTCTGATATTAGTAGATGCACCCCACGAAGCCCTCGTCCAGGACTTCCTGGAAAGTTACTTCATGCGCCTGATTGATCCCCACGGTGTTTTGCAGCAGCTTTGGCAGCCGGGCTTGCTGGCCGAGCTTAATCAGGTGGATTTGGCGCCTTTGGCTCCCCTCATTGGCATGAAGCCGAATGTATTACGCACCGCGCTTAATGAAGTCGCGGCTTTTCAAGAAAGCAGCCGCGAGTTGCGGGCCTTGGGAATAAGATCCGAAGTGCCGTTGGTCGTCATCATGCACGGCTATCGTGTGTTCCCCTCAACACCAATGGGTGACCAGATGGAACAAGCTTGGCTGGCTTGGCAACGCGATTTTGCTGCGCGTCATCGTTATAACCGTTTTATTATCGCCCAGCGTAGCGGTCATGATATTCCAGGCACGGAACCGGAGGTTATCAGTTCCGCAGTTCGTTTGCTGCTTGATTTGTACCGATGATATCACTGTCGGCTCAAGTCATTTGTTGTTGAGTTGCAGTGTGAGAATGTTCTATCGGCAAAGGACATAATCGCCTTAAACATGACCGGCGCCGCCATAGGCGCCCAGTATCCCTAATACCCCTAAGCCCATGAGCAGGATTGCCAGCGTGAGCAGGACGCTCAAGCGATGTAAAAACTTGAACTGTTTAGCTCCGGCATCACCGGCATCGCGAGCCGCGTTGATGCTTGGTACCAGCCATAACGAGTAAGCCTCTAGGCCGGTCATAACGACTGCGGTACCCAGCAACCCCAATAACAAAGCCGACCAGCCGAGTCCGGTTCCGGCCAAGATCAGCGCCAGTACAAGCACAATGCCGCAGCCGAGCCCAAATTTGAAAAAACGCGGGAAGAGTGCGCGCAGAAAATTTCGTGCTTGCTCCGTCTCCAGGTTTTTGAAGACCAACGGTGCAACGATAAACGAGTGAAAGACGATAGCGCCGATCCATAGACCGACAGAAACAGCGGCAATTGCAAGCATCAAGAGAGTTGTCATAGGTGTTTCGTTGTTGATTAGCTGTTGATAGTAAGAGGTGCACGTCATGGACAACAGGCCAGACCTCAATGTTCCTATCAATGTGACAGCAGTATCCCTCGCCAGTACCCACTCGGATAACCTCCGCTAGCCTTGCGGGCTCGGTAATACCGGCATTTCCTCCTGCTCTTACCATTCCATTACCACTTCCTTACCACTCTCTTACTAATAAATTACTGCTTCGTTATGACTCCCTAAGTCCGAATCCGTAATTTATGCAGCCATAACGGATTCACTTTAAGCGCCCCGCAACTAGGCATCAGCAGTTGAAATTCACTGGGAGCTTCTTTTTGGCAAAAGCAAAACACTTTAGTGGAGATTGTGATGAAAAATTTTAAACGTAGTTCTCTGGTTTTAGCTGTTTCCGGTCTGTGCTTTTCGTTTTCCGCGCTAGGCGCTGGCTTAGTCGGTCCGGTTGGTACGGTAAGCAGCAGTCTAGAAATCGATGCGGTATTCGATCCTCACGATAACAACGAGGCTGGGAATCCGGCGATTCAACCCGATCCCGCCTTCGATATTGATCCTGACGGCATCATTCCCGACCAGACCATGCAATTCGGCGAAGTCGCCCGCGGCGAACGCAGCGACAATGATTTCATGTACGGCGGCTTAGGCACCGACATTCTGCTCGGGGAGCGCGGTAATGATGTGATTATGGGTGGTCCCGAACATTTTAATCCGTTTAATCGCGACCGTGCGTTTGGCAGCTCCGGTGACGATGTGTTCGTTTGGCAGCCCGGGCGTGGGTCTGACCGTTTTGAGGGTGGCCGGGGCGATGACTGCGGTGGTGTTTGCACTGATCGCACAGGATGACGACGAAGACCGGGTGTTATTTGATCCCGAGGACGCCATCGATCCGAATACCGGGGCGAGCTTACCCAACTTCCGGGTTCGCCGTGACGAACTAGCCGGCGAAGTGTTGATGCGTGATGGCGATTTTGTGCCCCTGACCGACGTATCGGCTTTGCCGGGTTTCTGTGAAGTGCTGGACCGTAACAGCGATATCCCCAACGTCGACGATACCGGTAAAGCATTCGATGCACTGGATATCGATCACTTGATTCGTTTCCGGCTACGCAGCGGCAATCTAGCCGTCACCATACAAGTTACGGATGTCGAGAACGTGGTCTGTGGTGGCCAAATCGCTGGCGATATCGAAGTGTTCGACCTCAAAGTCAGCCCACCGCAGCGGATTGTCCTTCCCATCACTGACTTTATTGATCTGCCGAATGCGTTTTTAGACCGTCGTCTGGAAGAGCGCATTAACCAGATGCTGGTGGTGTCCGCCGATGAGATCGCGGCCGGTAATGGTGAAATCGGCGTCACCGGCGACGATTTATAAGCTAAGCCCACTCCTGGGTATTCCGGGTTAGTCCGGAATACCTGCCAACTTTGAGGCAGATCCTGATGAGGAAAAAGACTTTGCTAACGGCTATGACTTTGTGTCTTGCCAGCACGGCAGGCGTTGTCCGGAGCGCTGATCTGGTCTATCAACCGATCAATCCGGCCTTCGGTGGACGAGCCCTGAATGGGCAGTACCTACTCAATAATGCCCAGGCCCAAAACGACTTCAAAGACCCGGATAGCCGCCGTCAGGAAGACGACCCGAGCGACCAGTTCATCCGCGCACTGGAAAGCCGCTTGCTGAACGGTTTGGCCAATCAAGTAGCGGAAGCGATTTTCGGCGAAAACGCCCAGGACAGCGGCACCATCACCTTCGATGATCAGACCATCACGTTTGAGCGCGGCCTGGAAGGTATATCGGTCGAAATTGTGGATACCTCGAGCGGGTCCAGCACCTTCATCGAAATACCGACCTTGCAGCTCGATTAACACCAATAACAGCAGAACAAGACCGGAGCCGACACCATGAACAAACTAGCCACAGGGGTGCTACTTGCCCTGAGTCTCGGCGGGTTGCGCGACGACCCAACAGATTGAGTCGAACCCCCCGAGTACCTTCGAGATCACCCCTGTTCACAACGAATTACGGGAACTCCCGCCACCAGAGCGCAAAGTGGTGGTGGCCGTGTACGACTACACCGATCAAACCGGCCAGTACAAGCCGAGCGAGAACATTACCAGCTACTCCAGAGCCGTGACCCAGGGCGCGACTTCAATACTGATCAAAGCCTTACAAGATGCCGGGCGCGGCCGCTGGTTCACCGTAGTGGAACGTTCCCGCCTGAATAATCTATTGAAGGAACGCCAGATCATCAAGGAGATGCGTAAACGCTATGGCGAGGCTGAGCAGGGGTTGCCGCCGATGCTATTCGCCGGCCTGATCCTGGAGGGCGGCATCATCTCCTTTGACTCCAACACTAAAACCGGCGGCGTAGGAGCGCGCTATCTCGGGATCGGCGCCGGTACGGAATACCGACAGGACACGGTCACCGTGTATTTGCGGGCGACCAGTACCCAGTCCGGGGAAATTCTGAAATCGGTGATGACGCGTAAGACCATCGCCTCGTTCGGGGTTAGCGCCAGCGTATTCAAATTTGTCAGCTTCAAGGAGTTGCTGGAAGTTGAAGCGGGCTACACCTCCAACGAACCCGGCCAGGAAGCGATCAAGCAAGCCATTGAAAAGGCGGTATATGCGTTGATTGCCGAAGGCGCGCACAGCGGCCTATGGGC
>JAAUQA010000242.1 GCA_012032855.1 Candidatus Competibacteraceae bacterium | reverse complement strand
GTATTCGCCGGTCCGCGATCCGCTAGCCAATCCCGACCGGACCTTCGCCACCTTCCGCGAGCTGTCGGAAAAACCCCCGATCTCAAACTGTGCGTCTCCACCAACGGGCTCATGTTACCCCAGCATATTGATGAACTGGTCAAGCACAACATCGGCCATGTCACCATCACCATCAACTGTGTGGACCCGAATATTGGAGCCAAAATCTATCCGTGGATTTTCTGGAATCATCGCCGTATCCGGGGGCGTAAAGCTGCTGAAATCCTGATTGAACAGCAGCAAAAAGGCTTGGAGATGCTGGTGGAGCGCGACGTGCTGGTCAAAGTCAATTCGGTGATGATTCCCGGCGTGAACGATGAGCATCTCAAGGAGGTGAACCGGGTCGTAAAAGCCAAGGGTGCATTCTTGCATAACATCATGCCGCTGATTGCTGACGCTAAGCACGGCGATTATTTCGGCGTTTCCGGTCAGCGCAGCCCGACTGCAGCCGAATTGCAGGCCCTACAAGATTCCTGCGGCGGCGATATGCGCATGATGCGCCATTGTCGCCAGTGCCGGTCCGATGCAGTCGGCTTGCTGGGTGAGGATCGCAGTGCCGAATTCAAATTAAACAAGATAGAGAAAAAGGAAATCGACCATCAAGCTGCTGCCGACATTCGTGCCAAAGCGCAAGCAGCGATCCGCGAGAAACTGCAAGCGCGCTCGGCGGCTAATAAATCCGCAAACACCCTGGTGCAACTGGCGCCACTGCAACGCCGTTCAACAACACCGAAAACTCGACCGGTATTGATGGCAGTCGCCACTAAAGGTAGCGGGCTAATCAATCAGCATTTTGGGCATGCCCGGGAATTCCTGATTTACGAGGCATCCTCCGAAGGCGTTCGCCTGATCGGTCATCGCAAAACCGAACTCTATTGCGCCGGTCAGGACAGCTGCGGCGAACCTGAAACCGTGTTGGCCAAGACGTTACGCGCCCTACACGATTGTGAAGTCGTGTTATGCGCCAAAATCGGCTTCGAGCCCTGGAGCCAATTGGAAGCCGCCGGGATTCAGCCCAACAGCGAACATGCCCTGGAACCGATTGATGAGGCAGTCATGTCGGTCTATCGGGAGTTGCTGGCGAGCGGCACCTTGAATACCACCTTGCCCGGACAGGCTAGCGCCTAAAATTTCATGTTCTTACTGGAGCCCTTATATGGCAAAAGCACAGCTTACTTTTGAAGACATCAATATGACGGTCACCGTCCCCGCCGGTAGCCGAGTGATAGAAATCTCAGACAAGGTCAACGCAGGCATTATTTACGGCTGTCGGGAAGGCGATTGCGGTACCTGTCTGATGAAAGTCGTCAGCGGCATTGAGAACCTGACCGAACCGTCGGTGCTGGAAGACAAAGTGCTGCGGGAGCATTTCGCGGGTCGTCATTTCCGACTGGCCTGCCAGGCGCAGGTGCTGGGCGGTGAGATCGTGGTCAAGCCCGCTTAATCGCTAACGCGTTTGCAACAGAGGATAGCTAAATATGCCAACCATCACCTTTTCCAACCCTGCCTACAAAGACAAAACTGTCTATGCGGTGGCGGGTAGTCATACCGAAACGCTTTTGAAAATAGCCAAAGCGAACAAGATCCCCATCGCCTTCGATTGTCAGGACGGCGAATGCGGGACGTGCTTGGTCAAAGTCACCAGTCTCGACAAGAAGATGCAGCGGATGAGTGGACCACCCACCGAAAAGAGCGAAATCTGCTCAAATCACTGGGTAAGGATCACTGACGATGACATCAAGCAAATTCTCGTCGACGACTTTCCCCCACCCTGGCGCATGGCCTGTCAGATGATCGTTCGGGATGAGGACATTTTGGTGGAATACAACACCGAGTAATCGCGTCCCGTCCGAACCGGTTTCTAATGACTTATCAACCTGAGCCTTTGGGCAGCTGTGGTGACCATCATGTCTGACATCTATCTGGATAACAACGCCACCACGATGGTAGCGCCTGAAGTGGTGGACGCCATGCTGCCGTTTTCACCGAGCAGTTCGGCAACCCGTCCTCTATGCATCGCTTTGGCGAAAAAGTGGGGCGAGCGGTTAAACAAGCCCGCGCTCAGGTTCAGGCATTGTTGGGCGCTGAGCATGACTCGGAGATTATCTTTACCTCCTGCGGCACTGAGTCCGACGTCACGGCCATCATGTCCGCCCTGAAGGCGCAGCCGGAACGGCGTGAGATCATCACCACCGCCGTCGAGCATCCGGCGGTGTTGAACGCCTGCCAAGCGCTGGAGAAAGAGGGGTATACCCTTCACATCCTCAAGGTGGATTCCGGGGGGAGGCTGGATTTGGCCGAGTATCAGCGCTTGCTGTCTCCGCAGGTCGCCATCGTATCGGTGATGTGGGCGAACAACGAAACCGGCACCTTGTTTCCTGTCGAGGCTATGGCCGAGATGGCCCATACAGCGGGAGTGATGTTCCATACCGACGCGGTGCAGGTGGTCGGCAAGCTGCCCATCGATTTAAAGCGTACCCAGATCGATATGCTGTCGATGTCCGGACATAAACTGCATGCCCCCAAAGGCATCGGCGTACTGTATCTGCGCCGTGGCGTGCGGTTTCGTCCTTTGCTACGGGGCGGCCATCAGGAACGCGGACGGCGCGCCGGCACCGAGAATACCGCTGCCATCGTCGCTTTGGGTAAAGCCGCAGAACTGGCTATGAATCATTTGGATTACGAGATGACGGCGGTCAGCGCTATGCGCGATGACCTGCAGCGGGGGATTTTGAAAGCTGTTCCTCATGCCTTCGTCACCGGCGATCCGAATAACCGGTTGCCCAATACGCTCAACGTTGCTTTCGAATACGTGGAAGGGGAGAGCATTCTGTTGCTGTTGAACAAGCAGGGTATCGCTGCGTCCAGCGGGTCCGCCTGCACTTCCGGCTCATTGGAGCCATCTCATGTCATGCTAGCGATGGGGATTCCCTACACAGCAGCGCATGGCACGATTCGATTTTCTTTGTCCCGTTACAACACCCCGGAGGAAATCGACCGGGTCATCGAAGCCGTCCCGCCTATCGTGGAACGGATGCGCAAGTTGTCACCCTACTGGGGAGAAGATGGACCCAAGACGGATTTCGAGCAGGTCTTTCAACCCGCCTATACCTGAACCCCAGCGCCCGAGGTTAGATTCCACCTCTTTGTTGCCAGACGAGTACGATTGATGCGGTGATGTACGAACCGTATCAATCGGGCTAGCTGGTTCGCATCCCGATTAGCCAAAACACTTTTGCCCGTCATCTCAGCAGTATGCTTCTGAACAGAAAATTCGTTTTTTCGCAATTTAAGCATAAACTGCTGTCATTACATCGTCATCACATCTTTGCTTATTCATCAGGCACTGACGGGCATGAGCACCTCGGCTGAAATGAAAACTCCACCCTTGAATATACGTATCAAGGCTGAACAGCGGAGCCTCATTGAACAGGCGGCACAAGCTACCAACAAAACGGTCTCGGATTTTGTTCGGGATGCCGCCTTGCAACTCGCCCAAGATGCCTTACTTGACCGAACTCATCTTGTACTCGACGAGCAAGAATGGCGCGAGTTCATCCAAGCGCTTGACGCACCTCCCGAAAAAAAACAACGGCTTCGTGACCTCATGTCACGTACGCCAGTTTGGGACAATCAAGGACAGTGACGCTTCAAGCACCTGAACCGCTCGACGCTCATCCTCAATGCTCGAACTTCTCATCCGGTGAATCTGCTTTAGATAGGTGGTTAATGCAACGGGCGTTGAAAAGCCAACGTGAAGAAAACCTAACGTCCCGTTAGCTTTCTTTTTTGATAGCATATATGCCATCATTCTGGCATGAAGCCTCGTATCGTAGTAGACACGAGCGTGCTCACAGCGGCCCTAATTGGCCCCCAAGGGCCGAATCGGGAAATCCTCCGCCGATGCCTGCTCGGCAAGTATAAACCACTGTTGAGCAACGCATTGTTCTCCGAATACGAGGATGTAAGCACGAGGGAATCGATTATCGAGCTCTGCCCAGTGAGTCGGGACGATATTCAAAACCTTCTTGAAGCTTTCTATTCAGTTGCGGAGTGGGTACAGATCTTCTACCTCTGGCGCCCGAACCTGGCTGACGAAGACGACAACCACGTGCTTGAACTCGCAGCGGCTGGCAACGCTCGGTGGATTGCAACAAACAATGTTCGTGATTTTACTAAAGCTGAGCTTCGGTTCCCGGATATTCAGATACTGACACCCGAGCAGCTATTGAGATATTGAAGGAGGGTTGAAATGGCTACCTTGACTGTTCGGCTTCCCGATGACAAGCACATGCGTTTAAAGGCATTAGCCAAGCGTAAACACATCAGCGTAAATAAGCTGATAGAAGAACTCTCGACCCAAGCCATTGCAGAGTTTGACGCTGAAACTCGATTTCGTGCGATGGCTGCCAAAGGCGACGTAGCCAAAGGCCTAGATGTTCTCGACCGGCTCGATAAGGCCTTTGAAGGCTAACGTGGCAGAGTTTAGGCTTGAGTATCGCAGCCCGGCGGTTGCGCACCAAGCGGCGGGTGAGAAGTACAGTGACTTAATCCGGTCGAGTTTACTCGACTCTGCCACGTGAGCGCCGTACCGCGCAAGCAATTCTGCGCTCACGACTTCGTTCAGGCGCACAATCAAGAATCGCCTGGAACGCCTGGTAGGTCTTCCAACGCTTCCGCGTCGGCGATGTCCTTGGTTCTCCCGGATGCCCGTTTGTTCCGGATGAGATCGGCGACCGAAGGGATATGCACCTTGAGCCCTTCAATGTCCACGGCAGTGGCATGGGCGAACGCCTGATCAAACCGTAAGCCCGATGCGGCAGTCATGATGTCGATTCGCCTTGGCGCGACACCGATTTGGAAAACGGTGCCTTCCTTCTGGAGATCCTCTCTGGAAAGATTGTGCAGTGGGGTACCGAAGCGGCGGAGCGCCCGCAATACAGCATCCGCGTTGTCGGGTGCCGGCAAGACCCAGATATCGATATCCATTGTGGCACGAGGATAGCCGTGCGCCGCAAGCGCGTACGCGCCAACGAGAAGGAATTTAACCTTCTCGTCGACCAAGGCTTGTAACATGTCTCTGTAGTCTTCGTTCAACATCGTGACGCTTGCTCAAAGAGGCAACTTCCCTGGTCAGCGGCCAGACAAGCCCTATACGCTGTGCGGGTGTACCCGGAACCGCTTCATCGCGCCTGGTGTCCGACATGCGGCAGACAACTGTACGTGTTCTGTTCATGCAGTAAGTATACCTATTCCGTTCCGACACTCGACTCTGCCACGTGAGCGCCGTGCCGCGCAAGCGTTTCTGGGGTGTGCTAACGCCGAGATAAGCGACGGCCAGTATGGAAAATCGTTTGCGCAACAGTGGCGAAGCCATGCGCGCAATAAGACGCGGAGTTTTAGGTGTCCGAATAATAGTGGTCTGTCCCCTATTATGCGATATTTCCCTCAGCCTTTCAGCTTCAGGGCCCACACCAACAACAACCAAGTTATCAACAGCAGCTACAAAACCTTGCCGTGCCGCCTTCTCGAGCCAATGACTACATTTCTTTATATCGGTTTCGTAATTATTTTTAAAATCCTCTTCGGAACTATAAAGATAGCCACCAAAGTACATATTCCCCACGTTGTATTGCGCCCAGGGATCGCCTGCTTCCGCTAATTTGAGCAGTTTATTAAAATGGG
>JAAUQA010000241.1 GCA_012032855.1 Candidatus Competibacteraceae bacterium | reverse complement strand
GTTCCTATAGCAGCTAGAGGATCCGTCAAGAACGTTAAAGAGTTTATTGAAAAGATGAAAAAAGAAGGCATTACAATATCGGAAGAAGAAGCAAAACAAGTTTTGCAGGACACTTGTTTAGATACGAAGCAAAATAAAGAAAAATTCGAGGAAATCATGAAAAAAGTCAAAGAACTGGACCCTATTCTCAAGAAGCTTGCTGCTGCAAAGGAGCTATAGAAGCTGAATTGAAATAAGTGGGGGTATGCGCGGCGATACCCCCACTTTAACTTGTAAACGCATCATTGGTGGAGCTATTTATCGTGCCCAGACGCAGCAAACCGAAGCCGAAAAGCCAAAAACGGCCCAAAACCTTGAGCATTCCCGAAGCGCTGAAAGCAGCTATTCAGTTGCAGCGAACGGCTCAACTGGACGATGCGGAAACCCTGTATCGACGGATATTGCAAGCCGTACCCGAGCAACCGGATGCCCTGCATTTTTTCGGTGTGCTGCATCACCAGAAAGGCAAAACCCAGGAAGCGGCTGAGTTGATACGCCGCTCCCTTGCCATTAACCCGGAAAACGCCAGCGCGTCCAGTAATCTGGGCAATGTGCTCAAGGAACTCAAACAATTCGCCGAAGCCGAAACGGCTTATCGGGAAGCCATCGCTTTAGAGCCGGGTCTTGCTGATGCTCACAATAACCTCGGCACCATGCTCAGGTTGCAGAATAAATCCGAAGAGGCGGTTGCCGCTTACCGACAAGCAATTGAACTCGCGCCGAAACATGCCGACGCCTACCATAATTTAGGCAATGCGCTGGTTGGTCTCCGGGAATTCGACGAAGCGGTCGAAATTTACCGCCAAGCCATCCGTCTCAATCCCGGTCAGGGTAAGACTTACGAGCGGTTGGGCATGGCCTTGTATCGACTGGGACGGAGCGATGAAGCGATTGCGGTGTTTCGTCAGTGGCAAACAGCAGATCCACTCAATTTGACCGCCAAGCATTTGCTTGCGGCCTGTTCGGGAGAAGACGTGCCGACCCGCGCCTCGGATCAGTACGTGGAAGAATTATTTGATCGCTTGGCAACCAGCTTCGACGATCATCTGCATGAATTGGAATATCACGCTCCTGAACTGGTCGGTGCGCTGGTGTCTGAGGAGTATCCCGACCCGGCCCAAAAGCTTACGGTATTGGATGCCGGCTGCGGCACGGGACTGGCCGCGCAAATGCTCCGGCCTTACGCCGAACGGCTGGTGGGCGTCGATTTGTCCGCCGGTATGCTAGACCAAGCCCGCGAACGCGGCGGTTACGACGAATTGGTACAAGCTGAATTAACCGCGTATTTGGAACAGTGCCCGGTGTCCTGTTTCGATTTGATCGTCTCGGTCGACACCTTGGTCTATTTCGGCGATTTGCGCGATTTTCTTAATGCGGCGGCGATCACCCTCAAGGATACGGGCCGGTTGATTTTTACCGTGGAACAGGCGGAAGGCGCGGTGGAAACCGACCAAGGTTACCGGCTCAACCCGCACGGTCGCTATAGTCATGCTGAGCCTTATCTCAGGCAAACCCTGGAGGATGCCGGATTAACGTTGCGCGAAATCCGGGGCGAAACCCTGCGTTTGGAAGGCGGTTGGCCGGTGTCAGGTTGGTTGGTATTGGCCGAAAAATAACCGGCCATCACCGTCTGCAGGTTCAGGGCAACCCAAGCTCTACATTCGCATGTAAGTCGCTGATCTTGTTGACACAAAATGTGCCACCACAAAATACCTACTTCTTTATAAATCAGATGATTAGCGCTCTAAATGTCGAACTTGGGGGGCAAGAGAAAACTCCGCGCCACCATATTGCGTACCATATTCAGACATTCCGACACGACTTGAACGGGATCAGCGTCGACGGCTGAGGCTAATTCATGGGCTAATTGTTCGACAGTCTTGGTGCCGTCGAAGCGGGCTAGAAATTGGGCCACGTCGATGGTGAAAGCCGCACTGTAAGGTATTCCTTGTTCCAGCTGTAACAGCGGTAACTTGGGTTGCCAATGGCCATCTGCGTACTGGAAATCCTGAGTCAGCTTGGCATCGGGAGAAAACCGCAGTTTGCTGGCCAATAAACGGGCATCGTCGGCATTTTCTTCCAGAAAATCGCGGTTCAAGAAATTTTGGCGCACCGCGTTGCCGAACGGATGTTGCAGCCCTTCCGTTTGTGCTTCGATCTTGAACCACACGCTGCCCTCACGGCGACGCATAACAATCAGGCCGCCGTGGACAGCTTCCACACCTCTGCCGCGATAATAATCCATCCATTCAGCAAAAGTGTTAGCGTCGGCCTGAGCGGATTCGAACACCGTTTCCATTAAGCGCGTCTGGGCGTACCAGGGCGGCGTCCGGGTCACGTTTTTGTACACCCAGACGTCACAGGGCACACCGTCGAACCATTCGCCGATCCGCTCTTCCCAAGCTTCGTCCTTGATTTGCGCCCATTCGCAGATCATCTGGAAATAGCCACCCTCGTTCATATAATCGGGAGCTTCCCGAACGATGCGCCGACACAGCTGATCCAACTCCATCTCATTATCGCGGTAGATAAACCGTTTCGAAGGCGCTAACACAAACGGCGGATTGGTGACGATCAAGTCGAATCGACGGCCGGCCACCGGTTGGAACAAATCGCCGGTGACGCATTCGATATTTTCCAGCCCATTAAAGCGGGCGTTGAACTGGGCGTACTCGGTCGCCCGGTCGTTCAAATCGGTGGCTACCACCTGCTCGCTGTGCGCAGCGGCAAGCAGGGCTTGAATACCACAACCGGCACCCAAATCCAGCGTTGAAAGTTGCGGTTGGCGAATAGTGAAATTCAACAGATAGCGCGCCGTAGGATTGAGGCTCAATACCTGATCAAAGGCATCCGGAGTATGCAACCTTTGGTGCAGATCCGCGGCTATTAACAAGTGTTGATAGGGTACGATCAGGGTCTCGGGGAACAGTTGATCGCCTTCCGCTCGCAGCAACCGATGATCCAGACAGAGTGCGATAAACCAATCCGGTAGCTGTTCCCGGGCAGTTGTTTCGGCTACTGGATAACCGATGAAAAACCAGTGGATCAGGCAGTTCAGGGCGTCAGGCTTGCGAGTTTGCTCCAAAAAGCGTGGCTCGTTGCGCAATTGCGGCAATGGCGGATCAGTGGTGCCTAACCTAGCGACAAAGGTGGGATTATCGTAGCCGGTGGTGACGAAAAACTCGCGCAAGCGACTGGCTTGTTCCGGGGAAGGTAATGTCAGCATGGGTTGTGTGCTCGTTGTGAATGGGATGGGCTAACTCCGTCGAACCCTTACTGCCAAGATCCGGCCAGGGTAGTGGCCGGATCGGCCAGGGACTGAAAGCGCAGCACCCGCACCGAACCACGATTTCGATAGCTCATTAGCGGCATAACGCCTTGCTCAAGTATCGCCTGTGCCGCTCGTTCACCGAGCAGAACCTCGGCGCAGGGCTGCATTATGGTCTCACCCGCTTCTTGATAGGTGTACGTGGGTAAATCTTCCAACTCCAGGCAATCACCCGGCTGCATGGACCAACCGTTTTCCAGATAGGCTGAGGCTAACAACGACGCGCAAGCGAAGGCCGGACTTCCCCACAAATAGGCGTTATGGTCGTCGCCTGCCGGGATCTCCTCGAACGCAAACGCATCAATGGGTTCACCGCGACTTCCATAAGGCAGCCGGACTAAGACCCGTGGCAACGCCAGTCCCAGCCAAGTGGCAATCCAACTGGTGCGCAAGGCTCGCCAGCGCTCCGCTGCCCCCGAATCCATAGATTGCCAGATTGCCGGATCGGGGAGTTCTTGGGATGACGCGCAACCCATGAGGTCCAGCTTAGCGGTCGCAATAAACGGTCCGCCCGCTTGTGCACCGAGTGCGCCTAACGCTGCTAATAAGGCCACATCCTCTGCTGAGGAGCCGAAAGCATAATCGCCGATTAACAAAGACCAGGGTTGACTGCCGGGGACGCGAGTTCGATCAACCAGGTGTGTGTACAATGCGGATTGGCGTAAATCAGCGGCGGCGGCGCGGACGTCGGCAAACAGTTCGTCTTGGGTAACGTCCAGCACATAAAACTGCAGATCAGCATCACTGTCCAGTTCCGAGACTAAGGTGTAAAGGCCCCGCCAAGCCGCTTCCAGTGACTGAAACGCCGACTGATGCAGTACCGCGCTCATGGTTTCGCTAATGGCAGTATCGGCCCCGGCGATCAATTCGGATTGGCGGGGATCGGCACTGGGGACGATATGGGGCTGCATTATATTGTTTATAAAATCATCTACCCCTGTGGGTTTGCCGGTTGGGACCGGCGCAGTGGCGGGTTTGCCGAGCAAACGTTCCAACATATCCCCTTCGCCTTCGCTCGTTGCAGGGGCTGGTTCTGAAGCTTTTTGGGGAGAAGAACCTTCGTCAGTGCCAAATAAGGTCGCGGCAGTCTGCTTGAAGGTGGCCGGATTAGCCAAGCGTTCGCGGGTTTGCCGTAACTCCTGAAACACTGATAATCGTGCGTATAGCCTGTCGGGATGAAAATCATCCAGGGTTCTAAATTCGAGTTCTTCGCCTGCTCCCGGCGAAGTGTTTAAGCTAAGGCTCAAGCGCGGTGCAAAGCGCGTTAACACCTCATCGAAAGTGTCGATATCGACGGAAACCGGTTTGCGTTCAGCGAGCGGATCGGCTATGGCATGGTTCCCTTGTCGATCCCAACCGCTGAAATTGCCCAGAATCAGGATGCGCATCGGCTCATCCTCACCTTTACGGGTTGCGGGTTGGGGGCGGTTAAATTCGAACCCGAATTCCATGTTACCTGGCATCGTCTGACCCACCTGTGAGATTGGTTTGCTGGTTGCTCGTGGTGCCAAAGGCCCGGCACCGAGCCAAATTGAACGGATCGGGTCAGGTTGAACTGCTTAAAGCCGATCCCGTATCCTGATAGCCGACCGTGTTGCGCCTGATTAATGTTGTAAAATAAGGTTAAAACCATACCGAAAAACCGTTGGCGCAAAAACTGCAAATAGGCTGATGAAGTCAGCGATTTTTTCGGTTCAGCGGAGAATCGAATATTTTGCAGTCCTCTTAACTTATACCTAGCACAGAGTTGAAGGAATGGCCACCATAACGCAAAAACATCGGTTGATCTCGGTAAACACCACGTTAGGCGAGGATGTCCTGGTCTTCCGCCGGATGAATGCCATTGAGCAGCTAGGCCGACTCTTCGAATTCCAACTGGAACTGCTTAGCGAAAACAACGAAATTCAGCTCAACCAAATCATCGGCACCAATGCCACGGTTCGGGTGGAATTACCCGAGGGCATGGGTACGCGTTACTTTAACGGCTTTGCCAGCCGCTTTTCCCATAGTGGGACTTCCGGACGCTATGCGGTATACCACGTCACCCTGCGGCCTTGGTTCTGGTTTCTGACCCGTACCGCCGATTGCCGCATTTTCCAAAACAAGACGGTTCCGGACATCATCAAGCAGGTCTTTCAGGATAACGGGTTTTCCGATTTCAAAGACAGCCTATCCGGTACTTATCGAGAATGGGAATACTGCGTTCAATACCGGGAAACGGATTTTAATTTCGTCAGCCGCCTCATGGAACAAGAAGGCATGTATTATTATTTCATCCCACGAAAACGGCAAACATACGCTGGTTCTAGCGGATGATTACAGTGCCCACAGCCCCTTCCCCAACTATGCCACGATACCGTATTTTCCGCCGG
>JAAUQA010000240.1 GCA_012032855.1 Candidatus Competibacteraceae bacterium | reverse complement strand
CTGGACATGTTGAAGGTCAAAGCTGCTTTGCAGGGGTCCAACGTCAAACTGATCGGCCCCAACTGTCCGGGTGTTATCACTCCCGGCGATTGCAAGATGGGCATCATGCCAGGCTATATTCACAAACCCGGCAGCATCGGCATCGTGTCCCGCTCCGGTACGCTGACCTACGAAGCGGTACATCAAACCACCCAAGCCGGTTTAGGACAAAGCACCTGCGTCGGTATCGGCGGCGACCCCATTCATGGGCTGAGTTTCATTGACTGCCTGGAAATGTTCGAAGCGGATCGCCAGACCAAGGGCATCGTCATGGTCGGCGAAATCGGCGGCACCGCCGAAGAAGAAGCGGCGGAGTATATCAAGGCGCATGTACGCAAACCGGTGGTGGCGTATATCGCCGGCGTCACCGCCCCTCCCGGCAAGCGCATGGGCCATGCCGGCGCTATCATTACCGGTGGTAAAGGCACCGCCAAGGAAAAATTTGCCGCATTAGATGCGGCCGGGGTAGCCATCGTGCGTTCGCCGGCAGAGATCGGCCCGCGCATGAAAGAGTTTTTTGCTTAACGCGCGCTATAGGTATGGCCCTGGACCGCGTTATCAAGATACGAAATACCGCCCTGTCGGCTCGACTGCATTATCCTTACTGCAGACAGTCTTGATAATCGCATCCAGGTTGATAATGCTTCCCGGCTCATGGTTCTGAGCCGGGAAACCGACGGAAACATTCTCATTGCATCGGCTGGCAATGGCTAGGCAAGGCGTATGGCTGAAAAGAGTGCTCGGGTTAGTTTGCTGAATCGCACAGTGCAGAATTTGCGCGAGGTGTGGCGTGATGTGGCGGAGCGGACCAGTGGTATCTTCTCCGCTGCACCGGCGCCCGGCTTGCCTGTCAAGGATGTGGAGCCGCTGAGAGCGCAAATGCGCGATTGTTTGGATGGCCGTGGTGGTGAGGTGTCGGCCCGTTCTCGCGCGGCTAACCTGGGGCGAACCTATTTGTCACTGAATACCCAAGGTCGCCGGCGGTTTCTGAAAGTGTTGGCGCAAGATTTCGATGTCAATCACGCCGCAGTGGACCAAGCGGTGAGTATGGTTCATGGACCGGATCAGGATATGCTTGAGCGGCTTAGCGCCTAACAGGCGTTACGCCAAGCCTTGCAACCGCCTCGGGTCAGGCTGTTGACGCAATTCAACGGGTTACCTGAGGGTATCCATTTTTTAGTGAATTTGCGCGAGGAACTGCTTGAGTTTTGCAGCGATGATCCCGATCTGGCTGCTTTGGAGAAGGATCTTAAAAATTTACTGGTTTCCTGGTTCGACGTGGGTTTTCTGGAATTGCGACGGATTACCTGGGAATCACCGGCCTCTCTGCTGGAGAAGCTGATCGAATACGAGGCGGTGCATGCCATCGAGAGTTGGGACAACTTAAAGAAACGACTCGACACCGACCGCCGCTGCTTTGCATTTTTTCATCCCCGTATGCCGGATGAGCCGTTGATATTCGTCGAGGTCGCGTTGGTTAATGGGATGGCCACCAGTATTCAGGCGCTATTGAATGAGGACGCGCCGGTCATCGATCCGAATACTGCGGATACCGCCATTTTTTATTCCATCTCGAATACCCAGGCAGGCCTCAGCGGTATCAGCTTCGGCAATTTTCTGATCAAACGGGTGGTCGATTTACTGACCGCCGAGTTCAAAGGATTGAAGGCGTTTGCTACTCTTTCTCCGATCCCCGGCTTTCGGCACTGGCTGGATAAGCAGTGGGATACGCCTCTGGAAGAAGATGGTGAACCGACGTTTTTAACCCCTGCCGAGCGTAAAACGTTGGCCGGCTTACCGGTCACCAGTGGCGAGTTCGGAAAATTCCAGACTCTGCTCGAATTGTCCGGCTGGCACGATAATCCACAGTTCGTTAAGGTGTTGAAACATCCCCTGACGCGCCTGTGCGCGCAATACCTAGTCGAAGAAAAACGGGCCGGAAATCGTGCCCGTGATCGGGTTGCTCACTTTCACTTATCCAATGGAGCCCGGGTGGAACGCGTCAATTGGTTAGCGAACACTTCGCCGGAGGGCCTTGCGCAAGCGTTCGGCTTGATGGTGAATTACCGCTACAAACTGGACGACATCGAAGCGAATCACGAAGCGTATACCGGCGAGGGTCGGGTATGTACTTCCGCTAGTGTGCGTAGTTTATTGCGGGTCTGACAATCCCTCGCGTTTGGGAAGCACTGCCCTCAATCTTGAGCGCGCGCTACGGATCATTTTCTCAGTGGTGTTCCAACCGACACAGGCGTCGGTCACCGAAACTCCGTACTTGAGTTGGGACAAATCAACGGGAATGGACTGATTGCCTGCTTCAATATTGCTTTCAATCATCACGCCCGCTATCGAACGGTTACCTTCGGTGAGTTGGTGCACGATGTCGTTCATGACTAACGGCTGCAGGGATGGGTCTTTGTTGGAATTGCTGTGACTGCAATCCACCACGATATTGGCAGGTAGCTTGGCTGCAGTCAGTTCTTGTTCACACAGGGCAACGGCAACTGAATCGTAATTCGGCTGACTGCCGCCACGTAGCACGATATGCCCGTAATGATTGCCGGCGGTACGAATAACCGCGCACTGACCCTGGCCGTTGATGCCGAGAAAGCTGTGGGGCTTGGATGCCGATTGCAAGGCGTTGATAGCTACTTTGAGATTACCGTCGGTGCCGTTTTTGAAACCGACCGGCGTGGACAGCCCGCTAGCGATTTCCCGATGGGTTTGCGATTCGGTAGTGCGGGCGCCGATAGCGGTCCAACAGATCAGATCCGATAAATATTGCGGACAAATCGGGTCCAGGGCTTCGGTTCCTGCGGGTAATCCCATTTCAGCCAATTCGATCAGCAGTGCTCGGGCTTTTTCCAAGCCTTCCTCGATTTGGAACGAATCGTTCATTTGCGGATCGTTGATCAAGCCCTTCCAGCCGGTCGTGGTCCGGGGTTTCTCGAAATACACCCGCATGATGATGAACAAGGTATCGTCGACCGCATCGGCCAGCGATTTAAGGCGCTGCGCATAATCGCGCGCGGCCTCCAGATCATGGATCGAGCACGGGCCCACGACCACGAATAGCCGGGGGTCTTGTCGGTCAAGAATCCGTTGCAGGGTCTGCCGGGCGGACAGTACGGTTTGCGCCGCTTTGTCGCTGAGAGGCAGACGTTGCTTAAGCGCCTCCGGTGTCATCAAAACTTCTTGGGAGATGACGTTAACATTGTAAATTTGATCAGTTTGCATGCTCAATTCCTAGTTTCACAGACCCGCGCGATACGGGATTCAGGGGGTGCGCTTTTGTACGTCAGGGATACGATGACGTCAAGCCTCCGACAGCAAAGCCGTGGTGGAGCAACACTGATCATTAAGTGTGTTAATCACGCAGGTCGAGGATGGGCCAGCCCTGTGTCAGCGCATGATCAGCTAAAATCGCATCCGGATTGACGGCAACAGGATGAGTCACTTGTCGCAACAAGGGAAGATCGTTGTGGGAGTCGCTGTAAAACCAACTATCTTCCAAATTATGGCCGGTTTGCTGTAACCACTGCTTCAGACGCTGCATCTTTGCCTTACTTGAAACAAGGCGTGCCGGTGAACCGACCCGTATAACGGCCTTGTTGCATTTCGACTTCGGTGGCCAGCAAGTGCGGCACGTTGAGTAGATCAGCAATGGGTTGGGTGACGAACCGGTTGGTCGCGGTGATGATCAATACCGTATCGTCTGCATCCCGATGGCGCTGCAGTAACGCCTCCGCTTTGGGCAATAACACGGGCCGAATGCGGGTCTCAATAAAGCGAGCTCGCCAGGCGTGTAGATCACCGGGTTCATGGTTGGCTAACACTCGCAGTGAAAAATTCAAAAAATCGGCGATATCCAACGTGCCGGCTTCGTAAGCTTTAAAGAAGCGCAGATTTTCTAACGTGTAGGCGGGGTCAAGGATACCCTCGGCGACGAGGAATTGCCCCCACAGATAATCGCTGTCACCGCCTAACAACGTGTTATCCAGATCGAAAAGCGCCAAACTCACCGGTAAACTCCTGAGTCACAATGGGAGGATCACCTTAAAGGATTGCAAGTGAACGAGCAATCCAAGAAACACCGACGGTGTGCTTGAGCATGGTAAAAAGACGTTTCTTGTGAAACAATTAAACGAATGGCAATAGTTCAAAAATTGGTTTGCAAGTGATTGATTCGGAGGGTTATAGAGCAAACGTCGGGATCATCCTGTGCAATGCACACAATCGCGTTTTCTGGGCTAAGCGTATCGGGCAGCGTTCTTGGCAATTCCCCCAAGGTGGCATTCGCCAGGAAGAGTTGCCCGAACATGCGATGTTCCGGGAGTTGACTGAAGAGGTCGGGTTACTTCCCGAGCACGTGCAGATCATAGGGCGTACCGAAGGGTGGTTGCATTATCGCCTGCCTAAACGGTTGATTCGGCGTGATAGCAGGCCGACCTGTATCGGGCAAAAACAGGTGTGGTTTTTGCTGCGCATGGTGGGAGATGAAAACGACGTGCGATTGGATTCGTCGGAGCGGCCGGAATTCGACCATTGGCGTTGGGTCGACTACTGGTACCCACTAAAGGCGGTGGTTCCTTTCAAGCGGCAGGTGTATTTTCAAGCCCTGCGTGAATTGGCGCCGCTGCTCTTTCCGGAAGGCCAAGCCACGCCGTACTCCATCACTCCACGAGCGTACTATGTTCCAAAACGCTAATTTCGCTAAGCCGTGAGGAAAACCTGATGTTGCATCTCTTGCGGCGCATTGTGCAGGAGGTCGATTCGGCACGCGATTTGGATGACGCGTTGACTTTGATTGTGAAACGCGTCAAAGCGGCCGTTCAAGCTGATGTATGCTCGGTTTATATGGCCGACTACGACCGCCGGGAGCATGTGCTGGTGGCTTCCGACGGGTTGAGTGCTGAAGCTGTAGGCGAGGTACGTCTGAAATTCGAACAAGGATTGGTCGGTTTGGCTGCGAGCCGAGCCGAGCCGGTCAATGTACAAAACGCCCCCATTCACACCCATTTCCACTATGTTCCCATTACCGGGGAGTCCCCTTTTCACGGTTTCCTGGGTGTGCCGATTATTCGCCGTCGCAAGTTGCTCGGTGTGCTGGTCGTGCAACAACGTCTGGAGCGCAAATATACCCAAGAGGAAGAATCGTTTATCGTCACCTTGGCAGCCCAGTTAGCGGGTTCCATCAGTCAGGCGGAGATACGTCAAGCGTTGGGGCGGTTGGACAAGGATATGTTAACCGGCACTTTGTTTTTAGAAGGGATAGCGAGTGCCAAGGGTTTGGGAATAGGAGAAGCCGTGGTCGTGTTTCCGGAAGCTGATCTGAATTCCGTGCCGGACAAGACAGTCCAGGATACGGAGGCGGAAGCCGCGCGATTCCGCAAAGCGGTAGAAACGGAACTGCAAGAAATCGATCGGTTAGGCCGACGTATGCAATCATTACTATCCGCCGGCGACCGGGCCTTGTTCGACGCGTATGCCTTGTTGCTGGGCAGTGATAGCTTGGTGAACGGCACATTGGAACGCATTGCTGAAGGCAGCTGGGCACCGGGGGCGCTGCGCACGACCATTGTCGAATACGCCAATCGTTTCGAAGAAATGGATGATCCGTACCTACAAGGGCGCGCCGCCGATATTCGTGACCTAGGCCGCCGCTTGCTCAGGCGTTTGCAACAGGAACAAGCCGTTTCTCGCGAT
>JAAUQA010000239.1 GCA_012032855.1 Candidatus Competibacteraceae bacterium | reverse complement strand
GATTTCTTTGTTGGATTTGCCGGCAATCACCAACGCCATGACTTCTTGCTCACGCGGGGTCAGATGAGCATAACGCGACAGTACCAGGCTGGTATCCGCCTGTGCCTGACGCTGTCGAGCGTCCTGCGCCAGAGCTTCCTGAATACGTTCTAAGAGAATTTCCTTTTAAACGGTTTTCCAGAAATCGACAGCGCCTGCCTTGACTGCCTTGACCGACATCGGCACATCGCCATGCCCGGTAATAAAGATGATAGGAATACTGATCTTTCTCTCAGACAGCGCTTCTTGTAACTCCAGACCACTCATGTCCGGCATTCGCACGTCCAATATTAAACAACCGGGTTGGCTGGGGTCATAGAGCTCCAGAAAAGCACGCGCAGAAGCATACTTGACGACTGTCAATCCGGCCATTTCCAGTGACAGGCTTAACGAATCGCGGACCGCCTCATCATCGTCGACCAAGAAGACCGTCGGTTGCAGATTCATGGACATGCGCTCCTTAACCATCGCACCGACTCCGGTTTGGTGCCGCGTGCATAGTTGGTATAGTAGCAAAGCTGCAGTTAAACCGGAGAGTCACTTATGTTAAATGTCGTACCCGTGCGAGCGTTTCAGGACAACTATATCTGGTTGATTAAAGATGCTGTAGGTCGCCAGGCGGCTATAGTCGATCCCGGCGATGCGCGTCCGGTATTACAGGCGCTGCAAACCGACAACATCACCCCGGTCGCTATTTTGATTACCCATCATCACGGCGATCACGTCGGCGGCGTTGAATCGTTGTTGACGCGCTATCCCAATCTGCCCGTTTTCGGGCCGGCTGGTGAACGCATTCCATGCATTACCCGGCGTTTGGCCGAGGGCGACGTGATCACCGTGCCCGGTTTGGAAGTTGAATTTCGCATCCTGGATGTGCCCGGTCATACCCGTGGCCATATCGCTTATTTTGGGGAAGGCGCGCTGTTTTGCGGGGATACGGTGTTTTCCGTCGGCTGCGGGCGGTTGTTCGAGGGTACCGCCGAACAAATGCATGCCTCCTTGTGCAAACTAGCCAGTTTGCCCGGCGATACGCTGGTGTATTGTGCGCACGAGTATACCCAGAGCAATATCGCTTTCGCCAAGTGGGTGGAACCGGACAACGCGGATTTGTTGCAGCGCGAACAGGAAGCTAAAGACTTGCGCGCGCGGGACTTGCCGACGGTTCCCTCGCGCTTGGAGGTTGAGCGGCGCACCAATCCTTTTCTGCGCTTTGACGCGCCGACCGTGATTCAAGCGGCCAGCACTTTTGCCGGGCGATCCCTGCGCCCGGGTGCTGAGGTGTTCGGTACGGTGCGGTATTGGAAGGATACCGAGTTCGACTAGGTCAGCCGGTTATTCGGTACGCCGTAGATAAACCAACTCTTTGGGTAACGGGGTATTATTGCCGAAACGGTCTTCGCCATAGCCGGCTTGCGCGAGCAGTTTAATATCAGCCAGCACGCGCTTGTCACCGACAAAGGTAATGGTCAAATCGGTATTGATGTCAATCTGTCCGGTTGCCAAAAGGCGCGCGATTTCGGCGGTGACTTGTGCCAGCAAGTCGCCTTCTTTGAGGGTAAAGGTTTCTGTCAACTGCAACGGTTGCTGGTAAATCACCACTTTGTTTTGCGCGGCTAGTGTTGCGATAACCTGCTTGATTGCGGCTTGGATTTGTCGGTCAGTCATGGTGCGTTTGGGCAGCGGCAGGTGAGCGATTTCCGAGGCTAACCAGCGCCGTTTGCCGGCATTGATTTTCTCGTTGGCACGGAATAAATCCATTGGCGCGGCGGCGTCGTAGGCATCGTCGGCGAGCTCCATCCGCACTTCGCTGCCGTAATGCAGAACAATCTTGGCCACCAATGTCGCGGGGCGAACATGAAACCCGCGATAACTAGGCACCGGCACTTGGATGCTGTCAATCTCGGCATAGCGTTTAAGCATGCTTTGACACAGTCGCTGACCACAGGCGACATAGTAACTGGCATAAGTCAACGCATAGCCCATCAGTACCGTCAACAGGGCGTCGGGAGACAGAATGGGACGGCGGCGCAGGGATAAATCACCGGTTTTAGTGTTGACATGACGCTCGTAATAGTGCACCAGCTCGGTGGCAATTTCGAGCAGATGAAAGACCACGCTGATATGGCCACGGAGAACCGGCAAATCCATATCCAAGTGTTCGACTTGGGTCTCTGATACATAGGTATCGTAAGAGGATTGCAGGTTATGAAAACGGTATTTGAGATACCGTAGGCTTTCCTCACTGACCAGTTCGGGACAATAGGCGGTGTACTCGTTAGGCTGTATTTTAACCACGGTATGTAGCAGTTCGCTGTCGGCAGCCAAGTTGAGAAAAGCGGTGGCGAGATGAGTGACGGTTTCCGCAGCACTTTTAATGCGCCGGGTGGGACGGTCATGGGCCAGACGTCCGGCTAGCCGATATTCCGCATAACGGTCTTTGGTATAGCCGACGTCGACAAAGGAAAACACATCCAGTCGCTTGGCTTGTTCCAACAGGCCGCCGGCTGCTTCCATCAAGACCTCGCCGGTAAACGCCAGGGCACGTTCGGTAGCGGCTACAAAATCATGCTCAATCGGCAGTAGGCGGTAATCCGGCACGGCATACCAGATATGCAGCAATTTATAGCTGACATTGGCGAACAATTTGACGGCCGCCGTTAGCGCTCGAAACCGACACCAACGGCGATTGTTGCGTGCCCCGTAGGTATCCAACATCTCTTCGAGTTGAGTCGCCTGGGAAAGCAAGCTCCCCAATAAAGGACGTTTCAGCGCCGACTTGACCGAGACATGATCGGAAAGATGATAGGCTAAGCTGAGCAAACGCCAAGCACGCCGAGCAACCAGGTCACGAAAAACCTGCTCGTCGATAATTTCCGGCTGCTGGCTTAAGCGTTGGGCTTCATTCACTGCGCGACCACCTGTGGCAATCAATACAATTCCGGAAAACCGAGTATTGTACGCAAATCCCCTACTATTAGTTTAGATTCCGTTCAATGCCAAAATGCCAAATGTCGCAAGTGCGGGTTATTTACAACGAATGTGTTCGTAAATATTCAAATAATGTTGGCCCGGATAATTCCATGAATAGTCATACCGCATCCCATTGATAACGAGCTGACGAAAATCATCCGGGTAGCTGTACCAACAGCCGATAGCCCGGGACATGGCCGACTCAAGTCCTTGGGCATCGGGCTCGGTAAACACGTAACCATTGCGTTCGTGGAGTGGTTTATGCGAATGATCTTTGTCGAACACGGTATCGGCTAGTCCGCCAACCCACCGGACAATTGGCACCGTCCCGTATTTTAACGAGAGCATCTGAGTTAATCCGCAAGGCTCATACAGGCTGGGCATGATGATCATATCGGAGCCGGCGTAAATCAAATGAGATAGCTCTTCGTTGAAGCCGATTTCCAAATGACAATCCGGACTGTCGTTAAGTTGCCGCTTGAGGTGCCAGAACTCTTCGTTGATTTTGTGCTCCGGACTGGTCCCTAATAGCACGAATTGAGCACCGTGCTCTAGCGCATAGAAAATCCCATGCCGGATGAGATGAACGCCCTTTTGGAAATCCAACCGCCCGACATAGGAAATGATTGGTTTATAGTCTTTGCGTAACCAGAGCCGGTCGCGCAACGCCTCTTTGTTGAGGTATTTATTCGCCAATGGGGGCGGCATATACTGAGGTTGCTCATCCAGCGTCTCTTGTACCGGTTGCGCTGCGGCCAAAATCTCTTCCATGCTGGGCGTTTCATCCACTGCGCCCTGTTCGAGCTGTTCCATAATGGCTGCTTCAGTGGCGGCAGCGGGCGATACTTCTGCAGCGGATTCTGTGCTAGGTGGCGGTTGCTCAGCTTGCGCTGTGAGCGTTACCGTTTCGTCCGGCGAGGTTTCAGGTGTTTCGATGATTGCGGAAAACTGCTCGGACTGGGCCGTTAATTGCGGCGGGGCCGGTGTTGTTTCAACAGCTTTAGCGCTTGTTGCAGAAGACTTGGGCGGCGTAGCGGGTTTTGTTTCAGCTTGCAGCACTATGTTTTCGGCAGCGGCCGGTGGCGGGGTTGATGCGCTGGACTTGGCAGTGCCGGATTTGCTCTGACTTTGACCCGGTTTTTTTCGCTTATCGGCTTGAGCAACAGCTGCATTTGTGGCTTGTTGAGTCTCAGAACGATCCTTATCGAGAGAGGTCTGCGGGCTTTCCTCAACTGCTGCCGGCGTTACTTGAGCGTGATGTTCCGTGGTGGCGGCGGTCTTCAAAGAAGAAGACTTGGTCGACTGAACGTCAAGCGTGTTGTCGCGTTCAGATTTGGGAGCCGTTTGCGTGGAACGCTTAATGGGGGTTTTTCGAGCCCGGCTAGGGGCTTGCTCGGTGGTGCGGGATTTTTTCGCCATACTCGCAACTAACTGTGGTAACTGTAGTGATGGGGGATGTGCGGATCAATTTCCGGATTCCATAGATCGTAATCCACGCCATTGAGCACTCCGCCGAACTTGCCGTGATGAGTGCGTAGCGTGGCCTCCAAACCGAAGCCCTGATCGATCTGTGCTTCCCAGGCATGATGGGGCGAAACGGTGGTTACGAAATTGGAATACACAATACCGCCTTTCATGATATTCAGAGCGTGCGGATGATGGTTGTCGCGCAATCGATCGTAATGGAGATAATAATCCGGACGATTTAGGCCGGTGGCATGCAGAACCTGTGTACCGGTCACGCCCTGATATCTGAAGTTATGGATCGTATAACAGGCCCGTTGGTTATGCAGACCGAGATTCTGATACATCTCATAGAGTAATACCGGCACAAACCGGTTTGCCAATCATGACAGTGAATAATGTCCGGGCGTCTATTGTCTTTGAGCAGAAATTCCAGGGCGGCTCTGCTGAAAAAAGCAAACCGCAGGATATCGTCATTGGCGCCGTAATACAGCCCTCGATTGAAGAAATTATCCGCTGAATGGGGCTCAATAAAGAAACACTTACGACCGTGGACGAAGCCGAACCAGACCGTACAGTGAATGCCGCCGTTGAACCAGGGCACCCATAATCCCGAGTAAGTGACCGATAAGCCCCAGATATGGTCATAGCGCATATTATTATATTTGGGCAGGATGATCTCGACGGAATTACCCCGCACCTCCAACTCTCTGCCCAGACCATACACGACATCCGCCAACCCGCCGACCTTGGCCACGGGTGCGCACTCAGGGGTGACCATTACGATATACATAGTGTAGTGAATTCCTGATTTGCAAACTGTTTCATCATAACCGATGTGCCTATTGCTGGATAGGGGTCAGGCTTTCACTATTTGACTTTTGAAAAGTGCCCGCTACCCTGTATGGTATGGCAAGAAAGACACGATTGCATGTGCCGAACGGCGTTTATCACGTCATGCTTAAAGGTAACGGAGATCAGCGAATTTTTTTTTCCGACAGGACCGTTACCGATTTTATCTGCTGTTGCAGGAAGGCACCGCTCGCTTCGGTTATCAGGTGCACGGATTCTGCTTGCTAGATAACCATTTTCACCTGCTCATCCAAGTCGGTCATATCGCCTTGTCCAAGCTGATGCAGAATTTGGCCTTTCGCTATACCCGTTGGGTCAACCGCAGTCAGGATCGGGTAGGACATCTGTTTCAAGGGCGTTATCGGGCCATCCTGATCGATCAGGATCATTATTTATTGGACCTGGTGCGCTATATACATCTTAATC
>JAAUQA010000238.1 GCA_012032855.1 Candidatus Competibacteraceae bacterium | reverse complement strand
AGGACGGAACGGTGTGGGTCCAGAGGACGTCGCCCTTTTCGGGATCGACGCCTGCCAGCTTTTCACGGGTCTGCACGACGAGTTGCCTTCGGCCAATCAGGTTTGCGAAGATCGGTGACGAAAACGCCGACCCATTCATGCCGCCTTGATCCTTGAGCGTTCGCCAAACGATCGCTCCGGTTCTCTTGTTGAGCTTCACGAACGCCGAGCCGGCCTGCACGTACACCGCGTCGCCGTCCACGAGGGGCGAGCAGACGAAGCCGAAGTCGGGCAGCGGCGTCGAGAAGCGCTCGACGAAGTCGACGCGCCAGCGTTCCTCGCCGGTCGCCTTGTCGAGGCAGACCAGCACATCGCGCATGCCGGCGACGTAGAGCGAGTGCTCGTCGAGGGCCGGCGTCGACCGGATCACGAGCCGTTCTTGGCCGCGAAGAACGGCACCGTCATCGCGCCCGGCCACGAGGTGCGCCACAGCTCCTTGCCGGTCTGCCGGTCGCAGGCGCGCACGACCTCGTCCTTCTTGTCGACGGTCTCGGTGGTGTAGACGGCCTTGCCGTCGAGACCGGCCCCGAGTAGCTCGGTCCGAGTTCGACGCGCCAGAGCTTCTTGACGGTGTCGGCCACGGTGGCGAACGATTCGAACTCGCCTGGCGGATCGCCGATGTGTTCGACCAATACTTAGTCTACCGTCCCGATTGGCTTAATCGTTGGGAAGCCGGCCATGATGCGCATTGGCAGGCTATTTTGTGGCGTTGCTTGACAACACATCGGATTCCTCATCGCGCCCGCTTGCAAGAGGAGTTCAATGCAAAATTAGCAACGTTTACGGAAAGGCCGGCTAGTCTGCCCGCCCGGCTGTCTATCTTGGGCATCGGCAGTTTACCGGCGGCCTACTTAGACAGCTTCCACCATTTAGCTCGGCTCTGCCAAATTGATTTATATCTACTTAATCCCTGTCGCCAGTATTGGGGTCTTATTCAGACCGAACGTGAAATCGCCCGCCATTCCGGCGAGGAGGAAGCCGCTGCGCTGTATCTGGAAACCGGCAATCGCTTGTTAGCCTCTTTAGGTCGCCAGGGGCGGGATTTTCACCATCTGTTGGCTGACATCGACGCCGCTCCCGAAGAATTATTCGAAGACATTCCCGAGGATAACCTGCTGCATTGTTTGCGGTCAGACATATTAAATCTGCGCAACCGGGGCGCGAACAGCGCTCACTGCCACTTCGACAAGCTCACCCAAGATATTCCGATTACCCCCCTCAACTCCGACGACCGTTCGGTGCAAGTCCATGTCTGTCACAGCGCCATGCGTGAAGTCGAGGTGTTGTACGATCAATTATTAGCGTTGTTCGAGTCTTACCCGGATTTGCGTACCTCGGACGTCGTGGTGATGACGCCTGATATTGAAACCTACGCCCCCGCAATACGCGCGGTTTTCGCCACTGCCGATCCGCGTATTCCCCATAACATCGCCGATCGTAGTCTTAAATCAGAAAGCGCCATCGTGGATGCTTTCTTGATCCTAATCGATCTGCCCGACGGCCGTTACGACGTGAATCAGGTGTTGGCATTGTTAGAAGTTCCGGCGGTGCGCAGTCGTTTTTCATTAGCCGAAACAGACTTGCCGCTGGTCCGTCACTGGCTACGAGAAACCGCAATCCGCTGGGGTATCGACGCGAACAATCGCGCCGTCCTAGAATTACCCAGAACCTCTGAACACACCTGGCTAGCCGGACTAGAGCGACTGTTGTTAGGTTTTGCACTGCCGACCGGCGAAACCCGTTTATACGAACGCATTTTGCCGTTTGATGCGATGGAGGGCGAAAGCGCTCGCATCATGGGGCGGTTGCAGCGCTTCGCGCGGCAATTATTCGCGCTTGGGAAGCGTTTGGCAGGGGAAAAAACCCTGGCCGACTGGCAAAGTGAACTGCTGGGGGTGTTGGATGATTTCATCGTCGCCGATGATACCTATGAATACGAACGGGAAGCGGTACGCAGCGTACTCGGCAGTTTGACTGAAATTGCCGCTAGCGCCGAGTTTTCGCAGCCGGTACCGCGCGCCGTGCTACGCGCTTGGTTGCGACGTAATCTCAATGCCAGTGCCAGCATGAGCGGGTTTCTTGGCGGTGGCGTGACCTTTTGCACTTTGGTGCCGATGCGCAGTATTCCATTCCGGGTGGTTTGTCTGATCGGTCTGAACGACGGGGCGTTTCCCCGCCCGCACCGCCCGGCTGATTTCGATCTCATGACCAAGTACCCTCGACGCGGTGATCGTTCCCGCCGACTCGACGACCGGTATCTGTTTCTGGAGGCCTTGCTGTCAGCGCGGGATGTACTGTATCTGAGCTATATCGGGCGTAGTATCCGCGACAATAACACCATTCCGCCTTCGGTACTGGTCAGCGAATTACTGGATTATGTCCGGCAAGGGTTTCACCCAGCTGATCAACCGGGTGCTAATCCACTATCGTTGATTATCACCGAACACCCGTTACAAGCTTTTAGCCCACGGTACTTCTCGCAGCAAGACCGGCAGCTATTCAGTTATTCCCGCAATCTCTGCGAAGCCGCTCGCCAATCAGGACGAGGCGAAACCGAGATCATGCCGTTTCTGCAGGAGGCGTTGCCGGAACCGGACGAGGCCTATCGGGAATTGGATTTTCAAAACCTGATCCGCTTCTTTCAGCATCCTGCCCGTTATCTATTGCGGGAACGGTTGAAGATCATTCTCAAGGAGCAAGAGGGTCTGCTGGAAACACGTGAACCGTTTTTGCTGGAACCCTTCGCCGATGGCGAAATCCGTCAGCGTTTGCTGGATCGGCAACTGGCTGGTCAACCAGTCGGAGAAATACAGGCATTGGTGCGGGCAGTCGGTTTGTTACCGCACGGGGAAATTGGCCGCACCTTGTATCGCCGTGAACAAGGGCGGATCAAGGTATTGCTGGATAGTCTACGGGAAACCGCTGCTCCGCCCGGCCCGAAGCCGGAGGTCAATCTTCAATTGGGAGAGTTTCGCTTGACGGGCTGGTTATCGAATGTGACGGCCAAAGGATTGCTTGATTACACGGTGCGTCCGCTGAATGCGCGGCATTATCTGGAGCTATGGATTCGCCATCTGATTCTGAATTGCCTCAAGCCACGCGACATAGAGCCCTACAGCATGGGATTGGGGCTCGGGGAGCGCTTGATTTTAAGACCGGTAGGCGAACCCGATGCGCAATTACATGATTTGCTGGAATTGTATTGGCAAGGGATGCGAGAACCGCTGCGTTTCTTCCCGAGAAGCGCTCTGACTTTGATTGAGGCGGAACGGCAACAGCAAAAAGGCGATCCGTTGGAAAAAGCCCGCCGACTTTGGCAAGGTTCCGATCATCAACACGGCGAACGGGACAACCCCTACTATCAATTGGCTTTCCGTGGCGACGATCCCATCAATGACACCTTTGCGGAATTAGCCGAGCGGGTTTTCGGGGCGTTGTTTGAGCATCGGTACGACTCTTGACAGCTTGGGTGGCGAAGACTCTAATGTGTATATATTTTCCAATTTATACACCTGGAAGGTGGTCGCCATGCGAACAAACATAGTGATAGACGATAGTCTGATGAATGATGCGTTAAAATTGACAGGTCTTAAAACCAAGCGAGAAGCTGTCGAATTAGGACTTAAGACCTTGATCCGTCTAAAACAGCAAGAAGAAATCCGCCGGTTTCGCGGCAAACTTCGCTGGGAAGGAGATTTGGATCAGATGCGCAGTGATTGATGATCTTGGTGGATTCAAGCGTATGGATTGCGTACTTCAATGGCATGGCAACACCGCAAACAGACAAGCTGGACGACCTGCTCAGCCAGGAGCCTGTAGGTCTTGGCGATTTGATTTTGACTGAAGTCCTGCAAGGCTTTCGCTTCGAGAAAGACTACAAAACCGCAAAGAAACTGCTGACCTCACTTACCATCTGCGAACTGCTTGGTGAAAGCATGGCGATAAAGAGCGCTGACAATTTCCGGTTGCTTCGACGTCAAGGAATCACCATCCGCAAGACTGTGGATGTCATTATCGCAACGTTCTGTATTGAGAATAACTTCCCCTTACTGCATGCCGATAGGGATTTCAAACTATTTTGCACTCATCTTAACCTTCGTTCCGTAATTTAAGGCATACTTCTCATACAGTGTTTTTTTGAAAACCATCTTATCGAAAACACTCTATTATGCCCGTGATAAACTGCGCGATAACTCTCTCAATCGCGGAGACAAACCTATGAAAGTCAGAGTGACTCAAAGCGGATTACTCATTCCCAAGTCCTTGCTGGAAGACTGCGATGAGGTCGAAATCCGTTGTGAGGAGCGAAAAATCACGATTATTCCCTTGGATAGTGACCCTATTCGGAGGCTTGGCCAAACACCGCTTGAAGTTTGCGAAACCGATGCTTCCGAGTACCATGATGATTATCTCTATCGGTCATGAGACCGGTTTTCATTGATACCGGTTATCTGTTAGCCCTGGAATTCGCCAACGATCAAAACCATGCCGTTGCCAAATCACATTGGCAAGCTTTGCTTGATGCACTCCCTACCCTGATCACAACCAGCTATGTCTTTGACGAAACAGTAACGTTCTTCAACAGCCGAGGGTATCATGCCAAGGCGGTCGAAGTCGGCAACACGCTGCTTACCAGCCCTTCAGTTCACTTGATTCAAGTGGATGAGCCCCTGTTCCAGCAAGGTTGGAAGCTTTTCCAACAATATCAGGATAAACGATACTCGCTGACCGACTGCATTTCTTTCGCAACCATGCTAAACCAGGGTATTGATGATGCGATGACATTTGATAGGCACTTCGCACAGGCCGGATTTCAAATGTTACCCGGCCAGACAGCCTAGCTCGGAGGCCGTTCTGAAAGATAATCCCCATGCCCCAACCGGCGAATACCAGGTAGATCACCCGCAGTACATTGTCCAGGCGCTCTGGCAACTCGGTCGGCGCGGCACCTGATAGGGAATACCGGCATCGCGGATCTTGCCCTTGGCGCGCACGATGCGCTGGGTCAACGTGGGTGGCGCGGTCAGGAACGCATGGGCAATCGCCTCGGTTGTCAAGCCGCACACCTCGCGCAAGGTGAGCGCGACCTGGGCATCCGCCGCCAGGGCCGGGTGACAGCAGGTAAAGATCAGCCGCAAGCGGTCGTCTTCCACGCCTTCGTCGTCCTATTCAGCATCCTCGCTGGCGAGGTCGAGACGCGCGGCGACATCGTCAAAGGCGTCAAAGCGGGCTTGTCGACGCCAGCTGTCGATGGCCTAAAGGCCGGTCGAGACTAGCCAAGCGCGCGGATTAGCGGGTATGCCGGCGCGAGGCCATTGTTCGAGCGCGACGCGAAATGCCTCGTGCAGCGCTTCTTCGGCCAGATCGAAATCGCCCAATAAACGAATCAGGGTGGCGAAGACGTGACGGGACTCGGTGTGGTAGATGGAATTTATCGTCGTGCGTAGCGGGTCGTCGACGTTCATATCATCGCTCATCGGTGACGCCTGAAATTCGCGGCTTGGTGGAAGATGCAATCCATAGTCGTTTGACTAGGCGTGACATCAACATGTCAACAAGACGACGATACAAACGCCATGTCTGCCGAATCCCTGGCAAATGCTTTCGGCGTCTGGTTCCACCGGCAAAGCGCGGTAGCGTCGGGCGCCGCCGACTTCACCCAGCGCACCGTGCCGTTCGATACCGGCTGGCAGGGTAACCGCAGATGAGTTTTGCAAAATAAAGGGGTCA
>JAAUQA010000237.1 GCA_012032855.1 Candidatus Competibacteraceae bacterium | reverse complement strand
CCGGATAACAGTTTCGATAAAGTAGTCGCGATGTATGTGGCCTCCGTCGTCCCTCACCCGGATCGTTTGGTTGCGGAGATGCAGCGGGTATGCCGCCCCGGCGGTGAGCTGTTCATCGTCAATCATTTTCACAGCACCCAACCGCTGCTGGCGGCTGCCGAGAAATTGCTGGTGCCGCTCTCTAAATTATTGGGCTGGCGCCCCGATCTGTTACTAGATCAATTTATCCGGGAAACCGGTTTGGAGGTGACCGAAGTCAGCCCGGTCAATCTGTTCGGCTACTGGACCTTGCTGCGCGCGGTAAACAGCAAGCGGCCGGTTCTCGAAGACTTTGTCGAGCTTATGCCCGTCAGTGCCGCCACCGGACGCTAGCCGGTAATATGCACGCATTTTCAAGCAAAACGGTTTGCTATGACCTTTTCCATCGTTGCGTTTGATCCCGCCACCGGCGATTTAGGCGTCGCTGTAGAAAGTAGCTTTCCCAATGTTGGCGTCAATGCACCGTTCGCTACAGCGGGCGTGGGAGCAGTCGCCACCCAATCCTATTTCAACACCAGCTACGGCCCGCGTGGCTTGGCGCTTTTGGAGAATGGCGCTACCCCGCAACAGGTGGTCGATATTCTGATCGCGGACGATCCGGAACGGGATTATCGCCAACTGGGCATCGTTGATACCCGGGGTCGATCCGCGAATTTTACCGGCGCGAAATGCTTCGATTGGGCTGGTGGAGTAAGCGGCGAGAACTATTCGATACAGGGCAATACGCTGATCAATAAGGCGGTCGCCTCCTCAATGGCGCAGGTATTTAGCGCTACCACCACGTCGCTGGCGGAACGGTTACTGGCAGCGTTGAGTGCCGGGCAAGATGCCGGGGGTGATCGGCGCGGCCAGCAATCGGCGGCGTTATTAGTGGTGCGGGCAGGTGGCGGCTATGGGGGGCATAATGACCGTTATGTGGATATTGCGGTGTATGACCATCCCACGCCGATTGAAGAACTGAAAAGGCTATACGCTATCCACCGGTTAACCTTTTTCCGCAGCGATCCGGCTGATCTGGTTACAGTGGATACTGCGCTCGCCAACGAATTGCAAAAAATCCTACAGGCCCGTGGTTTTTACCCTGGCGCTATCACCGGAGTGTTTGACGCCACCACCCGCCAAGCATTGCGAGATTTCATGGGTTGGGAGAATTACGACGAGCGCATCCGCGACGATGATTTGATTGATCTTGAAGTTATGGCGATATCCGCATCAAACACCAAGCTTGGTTAGAACGCCGCGCTGCCGGTTCCGCCTAAACTAAAGGTGCCGCCGCTCCCGCGCCTCGGATTCCGCTCGCTCATACGCTTAACCGAAAGTGCTACCGTTCCAGCCCCAATGGCTGGCACTGACATCGGTAAAATTCAGAAACACCCGATTTGACGCAATTCCCAATTGTTCTTGCAACAGCGCACAGACTTTCTGCGCTATCTGCTTATTGGTGCCGCCGCCTAGTCCCCCAATACTGCGCACATCGGCAAAAGCAGCATCGCCAGCCGCTCCTGCCATCATTAATGGGCCTGAGCGCAACGTTACCATGACGTAACTTTCCGGCTTACCAATCGATTCCGAGAGTATTTTTGACAAGGCTGACAATAGGGTTTGTTGTTGTTCGTCAGCGACCGGGGTGGCGGTTTGCAATTGCAACAAGGGCATGGCTGATCTCCTTTTGTATTATCACTTGAGGTGAGGCAAGCGCTGTTCATCGCAGCGCATTCATCGCCTCAAGTATAACAGTCCCAACCCATCACCGGCTCAGCCGGATAACACGTGCTGCTCAATATCGCTCATTGCGGCATGACGGATATCCGTGCCTTTCACCAAATAGATCACGTATTCGGCGATGTTTTTAGAGTGATCGCCGATCCGTTCCAGGGCTTTGATCATAAAAATTACATTGATGGCGTGCCCAATAGTGCGGACATCTTCCATCATGTAGGTAACCAAATAACGCACCGCGGATTGAAACTCCCTGTCCAGTTCGGAATCGCGTTTTGCGACGATTAATGCCTTTTCCACATCCAACCGAGCCAACGCATCCAGGCTGCCGCGCAACATCTCAATGGCCAATTTTGCGGTACTGGTCACGTCTCGAAACAGGCGCGAGCTAGGAGGGCTATTGGGACTGTCGTAGATATGAACGACCATGCGCGCAACCTTCTCGGCCTCGTCGCCGATCCGCTCCAAATCGTTGGCGGTTTTGGCCAGCGACATGACGGTTCTCAGATCGCTGCCCAGCGGTTGCCGCAACGCTACTAGGTTAACGCTATCCTCGTCAGCCTTAAGGTGCATCGCATTGACCGCCTGATCCTTTGCAATCACGTCCCGGGCAGCCGTCAAATCCTCATCGTCCAGCGCTTTCAGCGCACGATTGATTTGATCCTCGACGAGGCCGCCCATTTCCAGCACCAAATTGCGCAGGTTGGACAACTCCTGATCGTAACGTTTTACGGTGTGTTCGTCTTTGGTCATGACCATTTCGATTCTCCCGCGCAGAACATCACAATCTGCGCCGCTGGATGTCAGGGTTAGCCGAAACGGCCGGTAATGTAGTCTTCAGTCAACTTATGCCGCGGGTTGGTGAAAATCTGTTCGGTTTCGCCGACTTCGATTAAATCCCCGAGATGGAAATAGGCGACCCGTTGCGAGACCCGGGCCGCTTGCTGCATGGAGTGAGTAACAATCACGATGGTGAAATTGGCGCGCAGTTCGTCAATTAATTCCTCAATCTTAGCGGTCGCAATGGGATCCAGCGCTGAGCAGGGCTCATCCATCAAGATCATCTCCGGGCTGACAGCAATTGCCCGAGCGATACATAGACGTTGCTGCTGACCGCCGGACAGGCCGGTGCCGGGTTGATCCAAGCGATCTTTAACCTCGTTCCATAAGCCGGCTTTTTCCAAACTGGTCTGCACCAATTCGTCAATTTCCGTTTTGTTATTGCACAGACCGTGAATACGTGGCCCGTAAGCGACATTTTCGTAAATAGACTTGGGAAACGGGTTAGGCTTCTGGAACACCATGCCGACCCGGGCGCGCAATTGCACCACATCCAGCTCGGGGTCATAAATATCCTGTTCATCGAGTGTCATTTGCCCGGTCACTCGGCACGCATCAATGGTGTCGTTCATGCGGTTTAGGCAACGTAGAAACGTCGATTTACCGCAACCGGACGGTCCGATAAAGGCAATTACCTGTTGCGCGCCAATATCCAAATTAACGGTTTTGATGGCGTGTTTTTCGCCATAGTAGACATTGACATCCCGACAAACCATTTTGGGATTTTCAACGTTAATTTCTCCGACCGTACGACGATCATTGCGATCAGTGACTTTGCCGGATGGTTTTTCTACGGCGGGCTCTATGGCACCGTCCATCGGGATACCCCCATTCATGCTATCAACTGTTGTGCTCATCAATCATAACCCCGTTAACTTTTGAACGCGAAGACTCGGTGTGCGACCGGTTACCAACGTCTTTCGAAACGCTTGCGCAAAATTACGGCCAATGCGTTCATCAGAATCAAGAAACCCAGCAACACCATGATGGCTGCCGAAGTGCGCTCCACAAAAGCGCGTTCGGGCAAATCCGCCCACAGGAAAATCTGTACCGGCAACACCGTGGCCGGATCCATCGGGCTGCCCGGCACATCGACGATAAACGCGATCATACCGATCATGAGCAGCGGCGCGGTTTCGCCCAGAGCTTGCGCCATGCCGATAATGGTGCCGGTCAGCATACCGGGCAAGGCCAACGGCAGCACATGATGAAACACCATTTGCATCTTCGATGCGCCCATACCCAAGGCGGCTTCCCGAATCGACGGCGGTACCGATTTCAAGGCCGCTCGACTGGCGATGATGATGGTCGGCAAGGTCATCAGGGTCAGCACCAAACCGCCGACCAGCGGTGCTGAACGCGGTAGGCCGAAAAAGTTGATGAACACTGCGAGTCCCAGCAAACCGAACACAATCGACGGGACCGCCGCCAGATTATTGATATTGACCTCAATCAAATCGGTCCAGCGGTTCTTGGGGGCAAATTCTTCCAGATACACCGCCGCTGCAACGCCGATGGGAAAGGATAGCGACAGGGTGACCAGCAAGGTGAAGAATGATCCCATCAACGCACCGCGAATACCGGCCAATTCGGGCTCGCGAGAATCGCCGTTGGATAAAAATATTGTATTGAATTTTTTCTCAACCCGATCTTCCGCCACCAACTGATCGACCCAGGCAATTGGTTTGTCATTGAACGGTCGGTCGTCCTCGTCTGCTTCGCGGTCGATCCCGCCTTTGAAAAAGGTATCCACCGTATCGTCGGCAATCAACCAGATCGACTGTTGGGTGCCGATCAAGCTGGGGTCATCCATCACCAAGTCCCGCAACTGGAAAGTGGCTCCGGAGCTGATTAGACCATATAAATCGCGCCGGTCGCGCCGATCCGACACAGACGGAAACTCCTCGCGCAACTGCTTTTTCCACAACGCGCTGTAGTCAGCGCGGGATAAGGTCTGTTCAGCGCGGCTGCCATCCGGATCGATAACCTCTGCGGAAAATTCGATATCCAGCTTGATGTAGGTTTGCTGGAAGGCGGAAAAGCCTTTGCCGATGATATCGACAAACAGCATCGCCACCGCCAGCAAACCGATGCATATGGCGATTAGACCATAGGCTTTGAAGCGTTTTTCTGCCGCATGGCGGCGTTTCAGACCGGCGTTGACCTTAGCGGTGGCGCTTTTCGGTCCGGCCTTTTGGATGTCGTTTGAATTACTCATATTGCTCTCGATATTTTCTGACCACGTGCAAGGCTATTACGTTGAGCACCAGGGTAATAACGAATAACACCAGACCCAAGGCGAAGGCGGACAGCGTCTTAGCGCTGTCGAATTCCTGGTCGCCGGTTAGCAAGGTGACGATTTGCACGGTAATGGTAGTCACCGCATCCAACGGATTAGCCGTCAGGTTGGCGGCCAAACCAGCCGCCATGACCACAATCATGGTTTCGCCGATGGCGCGGGAAACGGCCAACAGGACACCGCCGACGATACCGGGTAGCGCTGCCGGCAGAATGACTCGTTTGATCGTTTCCGATCGAGTTGCACCGAGTGCATACGACCCGTCGCGCATGGATTGCGGCACCGCGTTGATCACATCGTCGGACAGCGAGGACACGAACGGAATGATCATGATGCCCATGACCAAGCCGGCCGCCAGGGCGCTTTCAGAAGCAACCTCCAAGCCGACCGACTCACCGAGACCGCGAATTGTTGGCGCGACAGTTAATGCAGCGAAAAATCCATAGACCACGGTGGGAATGCCGGCCAATATTTCCAAGACCGGTTTTGCCGAAGCGCGAAACTTCGACGAGGCATATTCGGAAAGATACAGCGCCGACATCAGCCCGACGGGAATAGCGACCACCATGGCGATGATCGAAATCAGGAACGTGCCGACAAACAACGGCACTGCGCCGAACGAACCGGTCGAACCCACCTGATCGGCACGTAGGGCGGTCTGCGGACTCCAACTCAGACCGAACAGGAACTCGGTAATCGGCACCTTACCGAAGAATAAGACCGATTCGAACAGCACCGACAGTACGATGCCCGCCGTGGTAAAAATCGCAATTGTCGAGCTAGTGATCGAAGGAAAACTTGATAACGCCCTCTACTCGATTACGGGCGCGTAGTTTAGGACTGATGAAGTGCCGGCCATAAGCCACCCCGGCAATCGCGAGTACCA
>JAAUQA010000236.1 GCA_012032855.1 Candidatus Competibacteraceae bacterium | reverse complement strand
ATAGAGACTCGGTTCTATCGGCTTGCCGTTGAGTTTGATGGCGCTGACACCCACCGCATTGCCCAAAGTGATTGAGAATGGAGCAGGCCCGGACACGGTGCTGACCGTATTGGCTTTCATGATCCCATAAGCCAAACGTTCACCGTTGGCGTCTTTTACATCGACCCAACAATCCTCAGTAAATTCGAGGCTTAATTGCGGAGGACCAACCGGGACAGACGGTTCGGTAGTCGTAGCCGGGGTGGGCGTAGAAGCAGACTCTGTCGATGATGCGGGAGGCGTCGTTGCAGGCGTCGCGGCATTGGACAGCGTTTCGGACAGTGGTGGCGAAGACGTCGTGGTTTCTACACTAGGGGTTTGCAACGTGGTGGTGACAGATTCCGCCGATGATGCAGTATCTGTTGCCGCTTCAGGCACAGCGGAATCGGCCGAGGTCGTGGTCTGAACCGGCAATGGGGCAACCTCTTGTAAAACAGCTCCGGCTACGCTGTCATTGCGCTCTGGTTCAGGCGCTTGTGCCGATGATTGCGAGGGGGTCGAGTCCGTTTGCTCAGGTTGCGGCAAGCTAATCGCATTCTCATCGGTATTGGAAAAGGGTTTCAGTGACGACGACTCATCCACCACCTCCAAATGTTCCGCGACTTGCTCGTAACCCTGCCAGCCTATCCAACCAATGACAGCAAAAAGCAATAAGTAAGAAAACCAGCGTACCCCTCTATCGCTCATCCTGGCTTGAGGTTTGAAGGTGCGGGTTACTCGCAATGGCGGTACTTCATTAACTCCTAACTGTTTATGACGATCCAGTATCTCCTGCTCAGGCAACTCAAGGAACCGCACATAGCGGGTTAAATACCCCCGCGCGTAAACCGGGGCGCCTAGATCCTGAAATGCGCCTTCTTCCAAGCGCCTGATCAGCACCGGGTTTAACCCTAAACGAGTTGCCACTTCGCGTTGTTCCAGTCCCAGCCGTTTGCGCGCTTCGGCCAGAGTTGCGCCTAACGCTTCCGCAGCAGTCTGATAAGTCTGCGCTATCTCTTGTGAGCTTTGAGCAGTATTTTGCGCACTCATTGTTATTTCAGCCGTTGAGCTTGGGCGGAATCCGGGAATTGTGTGCGTAATCGCAACACATAAGCACGGCGCAATTTTTCATCACCGAGTTTTTCTTCAATCGCGACACCCAGCCAAAGACTTTCCGGACTCGGTCTGGCCTGAGCATGATAACGCTGCAAAAAAACGCGCGCTTGTTGATGATCCTCATTGACATGGTAAAGCTCGGCGAGTCGGTACAAGGCCACAGTAGCGCCGGGCTGAATTTCCAGGGCTCTAAGCAGATAACTCTCAGCACGGGGATAATCACGTATGGATAGCGCGCAAGCGGCAGCATCGACATAAGCAAGCAGCCGCTTCTTGCGGCGCTGAACTTTGCGCTAGGCCCAATAATAACGCTTCGCCTTCGGCAGGCTGGTCGTTTCTACATAGAAATTGACCATAGTTTTTTACAGCCAGTGAGAAGTTGGCGTCCAATGCGATAGCGCGTTGAAAATGGCGTTCCGCCAATTCCTTATTGCCCTCTTCATCATAGAGCACGGCTAATGCATTGTGTACTTCAGGGAAATCCTCTCTAAAACTGAGCGCCTTTTCCAATTTTTCCTGCGCCACGTCAAAACGCCCTCGTTGCATGTAGCGCACGCCTAACTGGTAATTGAGATCCGCAGCGTTACCCGTCAGGCGGGTTAGTGGGGGACAGAAGTGCATGCCTGCAGCATTGCCAGGAGTAGCAGGAATGACAGGCTCGGCACGATTCGCATCATTAACCGCTCGGTGCTTGCATCATCCGCAGAGAACGCCGCCGTCGGTCTTGAACTTGACCGGCCAACTGGCCGCAAGCCGCATCAATATCGTCGCCACGAGTTTTACGAGTGATCGTCGTCAATCCATGCGCCACCAGTATCGCCCGAAAGCGATCGATCACGGCGACGCTGGAACGCTGATAGCGCGTATTCGGAAATGGATTGAACGGAATCAAATTAACCTTGGATGGAATGTCTTTGAGCAACCGCGCCAACGCCCGCGCATGGGATTCGGAATCATTAACGCCAGCCAACATCACATACTCCCAAGTAATGCTGCGTTGCAGTTTGCCGTGCATGTAATGGCGGCAAGCTTCCAGTAGTTGCGCGATGGGGTACTTGCGATTCAGGGGTACCAGTTCGTTGCGGAGTTCATCGGTAGGCGCATGCAGCGAAACGGCAAGACTGACATCGGAGACTTCGCGCAATCGATAGAGAGCAGGGACCACGCCGGCGGTACTCAAGGTGACTCGACGCTTGGATAAACCGAAGCCCAAATCATCCTGCATCAGATCCATCGCATCGACCACTTTGTTGAAATTCAACAAAGGCTCACCCATGCCCATCATGACCACGTTGGTGAGTATGCGATTACCATTGCGTTCACCGCCCAACAGCCGATTCGCTTGCCAAACCTGACCGATAATTTCAGCTACGGTAAGGTTGCGATTGAAACCCTGTTGAGCTGTCGCACAGAACGAACAATCCAACGGGCAGCCGATCTGTGACGACACGCACAGCGTACCGCGTCCATCTTCGGGAATGAACACGGTCTCCACGCAATTCCCGCTGTCGAGCCGGATCAACCACTTGTGAGAGCCATCTGAGAGGCTTGATCGAACACCACCTCAGGAGGGCGGATCTCGGCTACCGCTTGCAACTTGTGGCGTAACGTTTTGCCCAGGTTAGTCATCGCGTCGAAGTCAACGACGTTTTCATGATAAATCCATTTCATGACCTGAACAGCACGGAAGCGTTTCTCGCCTAACTCGGCGAAGAACGCCTCCAGACCAGCGCGATTAAGATCCAGCAGATTAATTTTTGCCGTTGACATCGAACGGATAGTCCGGGCTGACGTTTATCGAGTGCGCGGGCAAAGTTCTTCCGCGCTGAAGTAAAACGCCACTTCGGTAGCCGCCGTTTCGGGCGAATCAGAGCCGTGTACTGCGTTTTCATCGACGGTTTCGGCAAAATCAGCGCGAATCGTACCGGGCGCGGCCTTTTTCGGGTCCGTGGCGCCCATGATTTCGCGATGCTTAGCAATGGCATCTTCACCTTCCAAGGCCTGAACCATGACTGGGCCGGAGATCATAAAATCAACCAAATCCTTAAAAAAAGGACGTTCCCGATGCACAGCATAGAAGCTTTCCGCCTGTTCCCGAGAAAGATGCAGCATTTTGGCTGCGATGATGCGCAGTCCGTTGTCTTCGAAACGGCTGTAGATCTTGCCGATCACATTTTTAGCAACAGCGTCCGGTTTAATAATAGAGAGAGTGCGTTCCAGGGCCATGAGCGCTCCGTAGCTTGATCATAAGTGGGCTTGGGAATAGTAAGGAAATACCCGTCAAGGGGTATTGAAGGGCAGAGTTTATCATATCCACAGGTCGTAGGCTCAAGTCCTAAAGAGCACAAACGAGATAACGATCAGCCGTTACCCCGCAGTCCTGTGGGGTAACGGTGATCATTCTAAAGAGAAGCGATAAATTCAGGATAACAGCTCAAACCGATTAGGCTTGAGCAATAGAGCGCCCTTTAGAACCCAGATCCTCAAAAGCCTCGCTCAGGCGAGCAATCAGATTTTGTTCGGCCAGACGCAGGTATTTGCGCGGATCATAGAATTTCTTGTACGGGGTACCGTCTTCAGGATCGAGTTGGTACTTGAACGCCCTGGGATTCGCTTCGACATATTTCCCGATGGCTTCGGAGAACGCGAATTGGGTATCGGTGTCGATATTCATCTTGAACACACCGTAGCTAACCGCTTCCTTGATCTGCGCTTTTTCCGAACCGGAACCGCCGTGAAAGACCAGATTCAAGGGATTTTTACCGGTCTTATGGGTTTGGGCTACCAAGTCCTGCGAGTTTTCAGAATCTCTGGACGTAGCTGAACGTTACCGGGTTTGTAAACACCGTGAACATTACCGAATGACGCGGCAACCGAAAATTGGCCGATAGGCGCCAGCTTGTCATAGGCTTGCAACACATCTTCCGGCTGCGTGTACAAATGGGAATTGTCGGCACTATCGTCGACATCCGAACCGACGCCATCTTCTTCGCCGCCGGTGACCCCTAATTCGATTTCCAGATTCATGCCCATCTTGCTCATCCGTCCCAGGACGCGTGCGCATTCGTTCAAGTTGAAATCAATGGGTTCTTCGGACAAATCCAGCATATGGGAACTGAACGAAGGGCTTGACCGGTTTCCTTAAAAAAGGCTTCGCCATGATCCAGCAAGGCTTCCACCCAGGGAATCAACTTTTTATTCGCATGATCGGTATGCAACACAACGCAGATGCCGTAATGCTCAGCCAATAAGTGCGCGTGTCTGGCTGCGGCCACAGCACCCAAGACCTTGGCCTTGAAACCGTCTTCCAAGCCCTGTCCGCCATAGAATTGCGCACCGCCGTTGGATAATTGAACAACGACATCCGCACGATTTTTCGCCGCAGCCTCCATAACGGCATTCAGGGTGTTAGAACTGGTGACATTAACCGCCGGCAAGGCGTAACCGCCCGCTTTTGCCGCCGCCACTAACGTTTTATATCTCTTCACCGGTGTACTACACCGGGTTTCAAACCCACTTCACTCGATTTTAGTGCCGCTTGCGTCATAATGGACTCCTCAAACTATTGTAAACCAGCGCAAATTTACTCGCCCCCAGAACAATCTGGATTGAAATAGTATACAGCTTTACACCCCCTCGCATAGCTGTCGAAACCAACCCTACTGAAGGGCATTAAAGGTGACTTAACACGTCATTCAGACGGGTCACACCGGTGACTTCCATCCCTTCCACCAGTGCCCCTCGGCGAGGCGCATTGGAGCGCGGTACAATAGCACGCTTAAATCCGTGCTTGACCGCTTCCCGCAGACGTTCCTCACCATTGGGTACGGGTCTGATCTCACCGGCCAACCCCACTTCACCGAATACGATCAGATCAGAGGGCAACGGCCGATCCCGAAAGCTGGACAGGGCTGCCAATAACACCGCTAGATCCGAAGCGGTTTCGGCTATTCGCACTCCGCCCACGGCGTTGATATAGACGTCTTGATCGTACATAGCCACCCCGCCATGCCGATGCATAACCGCCAACAACATGGCCAGCCGATTTTGCTCCAGACCCAGCGTCACCCGACGGGGATTGCTGCCGTGACAATCATCCACCAGCGCTTGGATTTCCACTAACAATGGGCGGGTACCTTCGCGGGTGACCATGACCACACTGCCGGCGACCGGCACGGTATGGCGCGACAGAAAAATCGCCGACGGATTGCTGACCGCTTTCAATCCCCGTTCGGTCATCGCAAACACGCCCAGTTCGTTGACCGGACCGTAACGATTCTTAACCGCCCGGATAACCCGAAAACGGTTACCGGCATCGCCTTCGAAATACAATACAGTGTCGACCATGTGTTCCAAAACTCGGGGACCGGCCAAGGTTCCTTCCTTGGTGACATGCCCGACCAGAAACAAGGCCGCACCACTGCGTTTGGCGAAACGCACCAGTTGCGCAGCGCTTTCCCGCACCTGACCGACCGCACCGGGGGCGGATTGCAGCCGCTCGGTGAAAATGGTCTGGATCGAGTCGATTACCATTACCCGCGGTTGTTCACGCTCGGCATGGGTCAGAATGCGCTCTACGCAGATTTCCGGCAGCAGCCGCAGGTGTTGGCGGGACAAGCCCAAGCGTTGAGCACGTAGGCTGATTTGTTGCGGTGATTCTTCACCA
>JAAUQA010000235.1 GCA_012032855.1 Candidatus Competibacteraceae bacterium | reverse complement strand
GAAATCAGACACTTATCGCTCTAAATGTCGAACTTGGGTGCCCTTGCTGACCAACTCTTGGAGCATTGAGCGCTATGGAGAATTATCAAGTAAAGGGGTTAATTGTGCACTCTTAATGCGAAGGTTAGGGGTTCGATCCCCCTCGGCTCCACCATAGTTTTTCACTTCCGTCGATTCCGGCTATTTCACACTGTCTATCGGTTCAACCGCTTGATTAGTCGCATTCGAGCGAATCCGGGGTTTTTCCATCAGCCAGATTAGCCCGCCGGGGAGTGCTGCTAACAGCAAGGCCAAGCCAAACAAAATCGATACTAACAACCCCATTTCGGTGCTGACCCCAGCACTACCCAGTAACACAACCATAACGCCCTCGCGTAACCCCCAACCAGCAATCGTGACCGGCACCACGGTGCATAAGATGACAGCTGGAATTAGGCCGAGATACTGACCGGCAGTCAATGACATACCGACCGTAACACCGAACGCATACATTCCACCGATTGCCAACAGATTGCTTAGAACCCCTAGTGTCAGCAGTTCTACGGTTAGACCGGGTGAACTCAAGATGCAGCGCATATCCTTCGCCAGCATAATAATAGGATTGAGTTTCTTCGAATGGCGCAGACCGGCCGACCACCATAGGGCACCGATACCAATCAGCGCTAATGGCAAGGCGGCGAGAAATAAAAATCGCACGGAGAGGTGAGCAATATCAGGCCAAATCAATGGCAAGGCGCTTGTCAGTATCAAAACTAAAGTGAGCAAACCACTCAAACGTTCCAGTAGTACGCTATTAGCCGCATGACGGAATGGCATTCCTTCTTGGTGGGCAATCCAAATTCGGATTGCATCACCGCCAATTGATGTGGGTAATGTCTGATTGAAAAATAAACCGACGAACGTAATCCGTGTCGATTGCGAAAATCGTAGCGGGTGTCGCAGTTGATCGGCAATGCGTGACCAGCGCCACGCCAGAACCGGTCCTTGCAAAATCAGCAATAGTGTTGCGCTACTCATTGCCAAAGCTAGGTTGCTTGGCGCTAGCTGATTCACTTGTCTGACCAACTCCGGCCAATCCACTTGATGCAAAATCCAAGCGATTAAACTAATAGAAACAGCGGCTCTGACTAAAAATGCAACCCAGCGTCGCCGGGCTGAACCAAGCTGGATGCTCAATGGGAGGGTTTTAAGCGGGCGACGAAATGCAACTGGCGATCAAATAATAATGAAGCAGGCCAAGCGTACAGACCGACTTGGGTAATCCAGTGTTCAATTGTCATTCCCAATCCCGCGAAGCTGTCTCGCCAGCGCTGTTCAGTCCAATAATTATAGGGCAGGACAACACCATGATGGGCGTTGCCGAACCAATCCATCAGACGCAGCGTGGGGCCGGCCAACAACCCATCACGCAGATGGTCTTTTAGCACTATCGCCTGCTTTGCAACCCGTTGCGCTTCGGTCAGCAAAATATGCGGATCATCGGTATGATGCAATACATCAACAAACATCACGACATCGAAACTGTTGTCATCGAACGGGATGCGATGTCCATCGAAGCGATGCACGGGGATGTGGGTTGTCGGCCTGACTAGAACATCAATCCCTTCGATGACTACATCCGGGCGTAACTGTTTTATGGCACAATCGATATTACCGTCCCCGCAACGACGTCTAAAACTCGTGCCTGCTGAGGCAACAGTGCTGCCAGATGACTTGCCAACACTTGAACCCGCCTACCAAAAACATAACGCTCGTGTAACTTGCTAACCAATTTCATTATTGTGATTCAGTCAACTGTCTATTCGCAGAAAAGTCATTAATGTCGTAAAATGCTGAACCAAAATAACAAAAAATTTTATCATTATCAAGAACAGGTGCTTGTTCATCAAATGATAAAAACAATAGGCTCAATATAAAGATAGAGCAATAAATAGATGTCATTCCCAATCACAAGCACCTAGTAATCCGGCATAGTATATTCATTTTATGAAGCAAACCAAAAATAACCTCTGCGATATTATTTTGCCGATCCATAATGGATTGACCTATGTTAAAGATTGTATTCAATCGCTCATTAAATATACTTCTGTTGATCAATACAATATATATGTTATTGATGATGCGAGCGACTCAACAACGAATCAATATTTAAATGAACAGAAAAACTTGCATCGACAGATTAAATTGCAACGGAACCCGCATAACTTAGGATTCTTGAAATCGTGTAATATCGGAATTTCTTTAGGCTGCTCTCCTTATGTTGCGCTGGTCAACAGCGATGTTATCGTTACTCCGCGCTGGTTGGAAAGACTGATCGAGTGCATGGAGTCTGACCCAATAATTGCGACAGTTAATCCATTGACTAACTCAGCTGCGCAAATAGACCTTTTAATGCCTCCTGGAGCTAATTTTTTTGCCGTCGATGACTATCTTGAAAAACATGCAGCTAAACACTTTTCTGATATTGTTACCGGGGTTGGTTTCTGTCTCTTGTTAAGACGGGCTGCATTAGAAGATGTCGGTGTGTTCGATGAAATCTACGGTCGTGGCTATTGTGAGGAGTCGGATCTCTGTATGCGTCTGACGGCGCGCGGTTACCGCACTGTTATCGCGGATCATGTGTATGTCTATCATAAAGGTGGCGGGACCTTTTCAGATGGTGACGAACGTTATCGCCGTAATCGCCGTCTCTTTGATTCTCGTTGGGCGCGCGAGTATAAGCGGCAATTCCGCGCTTTTCAGAAAGCCGATCCGCTAGCGGAGAGTCGCGCCTTATTTGCCCTGCCACACCGCTGGGATCCCATGCCGGTTATTTGGCAAACCGCTCGGGCACTGCTTGATGGCTGGCAGGAAAAAGCGTTTCTTGCAATGGCTATAAGTGTGCTGCGAGGCTTGCGCCGCTTGCCCAGTGCCAAGCGTGAGATCCCTTCCCCCAACTCTGTGGCCCTCCTGACCCGTCCCAATCGTTTACGTGTGACTTATCTATTACATAAATTGGTTATTTCCGGTGGTGTACTATCGGTAATTCAGTTAGTGAACGAACTGATTTTGCTCGGCGTCGAGGCTCGAATAGTTGCTCTGTACGAAGATCCAGCTGTCTATGCTTGGAGCAAGCTACTGACTCGACCTATTATCTTTCGCGACGAGCGAGAGCTTGTCCGGAATTGTCCGGATAGCGATATTATTGTGGCCACTCTCTGGAATACCGTGTCTTGGGCCGTCGAAGCGGTGAAACTGAATCGGGCGAAGCGCTCTGTGTATTTTATCCAGGACTACGAGCCTTGGTTTTTTCCCGACAGTGATTCCAAACATTGCGAACAGGTCAAATCGACCTATGGCTTAGTTGAGCATCGCGTGGTCATGTCGGACTGGCTGAACGATTTATTGATGCAAGATGGGCACAACTCAACAAAAATTGCGCTAGGGATGGATTTAAGTCGATTCTATCCCCGTTCCGTACCTCGGTCAGGGCCAGTCGTGCTGGCCATGGCCCGGCCTGGAACGCCAAGACGCGGTTTTCCGTCGACGATCGCTGCGTTGTGCCAACTGAAACAAATCATGCCGGAGGTCGAAATAGTTCTGTTCGGAGACCGGTTTCTTTCATACAGAAATATTCCATTTCTATATCGGGATGAGGGAGTTGTGTTCGAGCAAAACCGGTTAGCAGAGTTGTATTCCGAAGCCGATGTTTTTTTAGATGGTTCCGATTTTCAGGGATTTGGGCGCTGTGCTTTGGAGGCGATGGCTTGTGGAACTGCTTGCGTTTTAACCGAAGTGGGTGGCGTTATGGAGTATGCAATTGAAGGCGAGAATGCACTATTGGTTCCTCCCCGAGAACCCAAGGCTTTTGTGGCTGCGGTCAAGGCGATTTTGGACGATGAGGGACTGAAAAATCGTTTGGTTGAAGGCGGTCTAGCGACTGCCAAGCGGTATTGTCATAAACGCGAGGCAGATGAAACGCTGTCCTATTTCCAGCGGCTTAGTCAACTGTGATTGCTCAACCGATTTTAACCGATCAGAAAGGGGCAATTTTGTATGATTATTTGCTGGTGCAGGGTGGAGCCGAGCGATTAACCTTGACCTTGGCTGAGAGATTTCCGACTGCTGATCTTTGCGTTGCATCTCGAAATCGGGCGGCTGTTCCTGATACTCTGCTGGAAGGTTTGAACATCATCGACCTGCAAGCTAATGCCAAAACTGTGCCTTGGAGAATTATCAAATCTCTGCATGTTTTTTCGAGAAACACCTGTTTTTTGAGAGACTATGATTGGGTTCTATATGGCGGCAATTATTCCGTCTCAGCCGTGCATAATCACAAAGCAGGGCGAAACATTCATTATTGCCATACCATTCCACGCTTTTGCTACGATCTTCGCGAGTATTACCTGGATCGTTATCCGTTTTGGCAACGCCCACTGTTACAGACATTAATGGCTCATGTGAAATCACATTATGTAAAAGCCATAAATAAAATGGATTTGATTATTGCCAACTCAGAAAACGTGCAGGCTCGGATTCGACGTTATCTCAACAAAGATTCTGTAGTCATTCATCCTCCTTGTGACACTGATCGATTCAAGTGGATTGGTCAACAGGATTATTATCTTTCCACAGCACGACTGGAACCGTTCAAGCGGGTCGATAGTATTATCGCCGCGTTTAAGCAGATGCCTGATAAGCATTTAGTGATTGCCTCAGGCGGAAGCGAGCTGCTTCGTCTCCAGCAGCTAGCGGTAAATGCAGATAACATTCATTTCACGGGTTGGATTGATGAGGATCAACTCTATCGCTTAGTAGGCAATGCCATTGCGACTATTTATGTGCCGATTGATGAGGACTTCGGCATGTCGCCGGTAGAATCCATGGCCGCTGGAAAACCGGTAATCGGCGTTGCTGAGGGTGGTTTACTGGAGTCGGTGATTAATCAAGAAACCGGCTTATTATTCTCTGACCAATCGATAATCGATGCGCTGAAATTAGCGGTGCAGACAATGACTACACGACGAGCATTAACAATGCGTACTGCTTGTGAAAAACGCGCCCGCTTATTCTCTAAAGACATTTTCTTTAACGCAATAGGTCAAGTTCTGCTTAATAGTCCTTAATCGAAATCCACAATTAAAATGCCAATAAGAATTGGAGTAACTTTCCAGGATGCGACGGGGAAAACGTTGTGCTACGAATGGCGTCTCCACAATGGATCCTAACAACGGAGTTCATTATCCAGATGACGCTCCAGAGCCTGTCGCAAACGTTCTTGCTGTGCCTGCTGCAAGGGATGATGATCCTGGTCCAGAATAAAAAAAACATCCTCTGCGCGAGCGCCGATCGTGGCAATTTTAGCATTTTGCAGCTGGATACCGCATTCCGTAAACGCTTGACCGACCTGAGACAGTAGACCGGGCCGGTCCGAAGTCACTAATTCCATAATAGTGCGTTGATTGAGTTCATCTTCGGTAAAGAAGACCTGAGTCGATGTTTTGAAATGCTGCAGAATGCGGGGTGTGCGCCGCTTAGGAACGGATACCGCCTCGTGACGGTCCAGGCTGTGACGCAAGGAATTGACAATCTCCCGGATACGCGAGCGGCTGTGTATGGGCTCTCCAGAATCTTCCATCACGGTGTAGCTGTCCAAGGTATAGTTTAGGCGACCCGTGATAATGCGGGCATCAAGCACAGTAAGCCCGAGTTTGCCCATAGTCGTCACCGTGCGGGCAAATAAACAATCTTCATCCGCGCGTACACGAAAATCCCGGTGCCACCACGAGAAGGATCGGCGCGAGCCAGTATCAAAGCCCGACCGTCATCAGTTTTCTTAAT
>JAAUQA010000234.1 GCA_012032855.1 Candidatus Competibacteraceae bacterium | reverse complement strand
TGAGTGTTTCGAAGCCTTGCTTGGGCATAAATACTTCGCCGCGTACTTCCAAGACCGACGGATAATCTTGGCCGAGCAAACGCAGAGGCACGGTATTCAATGTGCGAATGTTATGGGTAACGTCTTCCCCCACAAATCCATCTCCACGGGTAGCTCCTCGAACCAACACCCCCTGTTCGTAACGCAGACTGACGGCTAGCCCGTCCAGTTTGGGTTCGGCAGCATAGCTGATATTTTCGGCATCCAATTGTTGGCAGACGCGGCGGTCGAAATCCGCGACTTCTTCATCCGTAAAGGCATTATCCAAGGACAACATGGGGACTGCATGTTGCACCTGAGCAAAGGCGCTGATAGGGGTCGCTCCAACCCGTTGGGTCGGGGAATCCGCGGTGATTAGTTCCGGGTGAGCCTGCTCAAGATTCTGCAATTCGCGCAACAAGCAGTCATAATCGGCATCCGGGATCACCGGGTCGTCCAACACATAATATCGGTAGTTGTGGTTATTCAGCTGACTGCGTAGTTCAGCGATCCTGGCAACAGCCGGTTTAGCCATAGTCAATAGCGCGGTTTATGCAAGCGTAATTGCCGTTCGAACTCGCCGATTTTGCTTTGTAAATGGCCCATATGTTGAGTGGTGAGGCGATTATGATGCTCGTCACAGACGCTGCCTCCCAATTCATCAGCCAATTGCTGACTGTGGCTCAGCAAGAAATTGAGAGCTTCCGATGGTTCCAGAGGCCCCGGCAAGTGCATAAATACAAGCAACCCCGGAGTGTTCAATGTTTCGATAGTGTTCAGGTCGAAAACGCCGGGTTCGCGTAAATGGGCGATGCTGAAAACCGGTTTGTTTCCGGGTGCCTGTTCGGAAAGGCAATCCAATACGCCGCTTTTGTGGAACCTAAGCCCCATATCTTGAGCCGTTGCCAAGATTTCGGAACCGCTGAATGCCCCTTCACGACCAGCAAGCACAGTCAATAGCAAAGTCATCTGCAGTGGTTCCTGCAAATCGGGCTCTTGACGAGGCGCATTGAAGGGATTGTCAAGCACTTGGGTCTCGCCGGTATCAGCGGCATCCGGGGCGACCAGTGGAGGCTCGGCTTCAAAATCATCCGGCGGCACATCTTCCAGGATGGATTTCGCTGTTGACGAATCAGCGTTATTTAATTCGGAAGGCTCGGGTTCCGGCGCAGTGAACTCACGTGTAGCCAATACCGAGCTCTCTTCTGCACCCTCAATTAAACCGCGATCTGCGGACTGATCACCAGTTATCGCATCCTGGATCGTTTGACTTGATGGACGGCGAACCGGGGTAATTTCAACGTCCACTAATACTTTATCTGCCAGCGGGTGGTCGGGAGTAATGGAACTGAATTTGCCGAACCCATAGCCACCTGCATCTGCAGGAGGTTCCGTTTCTTCCGACAATTCCAAAAATGGCTCGTTATGAGCTTGCTGAGCGCGGCGACGCCTTCTTAGCTCCTCTCTGATGCGAGTCCGCATACCCCAGAGATAAATCAGGATGATGATAACAACGCCAAGGCCCGCTAATATCCAACGCAATTGATCCATACCCGCATTACTCCTGTCAGTTTACCGCCGCCAAGCGCACTGCTTCTCCGACATCAACATCCACCAACCGAGAAACACCGGGCTCTAGCATGGTTACACCTGAAAGTTGTTGCGCGATTTCCATCGTCGCTTTGTTGTGAGTGATAAATATGAATTGTATCCGTTCCGACATTTCCCGCACTAATTCGCCGAAACGCCCTACATTAGCTTCATCCAACGGTGCGTCAACCTCATCCAACATGCAAAATGGAGCCGGGTTCAACTGAAATATAGCAAACACCAGGGCTACTGCGGTAAGCGCTTTTTCACCACCGGATAACAATTGAATGTGGCTGATCCGTTTACCCGGTGGGCGTGCCATGATCACTACCCCGGCATTCAGCAGCTCTGCATCGTTGAGTTCCAGATGCGCTTGGCCACCGCCGAACAGTCGAGGAAATAGCTGTTGTAACGCCACGTTGACCCGTTCAAAAGTGTCTTGGAAACGTTCCCGGGTTTCACGGTCGATCTTGCGCATCGCATTGTCTAGGGTATTCAATGCTTCGATCAAGTCGTTGTGCTGGGCATCCAAGTATTGCTTACGTTCCGACAGCTGCGCAAATTCTTCAATGGCCGCTAGATTGATCGGACCCAACCGTTGGACCCGTGTAGTTACCCTATCCAACTGCTCTAGCCAGTGGGCTTCCTCTAACCCGGTAGGTAATTGCTCGACCAGTGGTTCCAGCACCATGTCTAGTTCGAGTATCTGGTCCACTAGCGTTTGTTGACGGACTTTGGATTCCCCGACGCTCAACCGTTGGCTTTCGAGCAGTTGACGCAATTCCTGAGCGTGAGATTCGCGCTCGGACCGCGCCTGTTCCAGTTCACGTAATGCGTTATCCTGCTGCTCTAACGCTTGGCGCTTGGCAGCGAGTTGGGTTTCTGCCCTGACCCGGGCGTCCAATAAATCCGCCAGCTTCTCCCGTTCAGCCGGGGTGTCTTCGGTGATCTTTTCCGCTTGTAGCCTGGCTTGACGCGACTCCAGCTGTTCCCGCTGTAGCTGCAACCGTTCCAACGCCTGATGCGCAGAGGCCAACTGCGTGCGCAAAGATTCCTCCGCTAGGGCTTGTCTTTGCATCATCTGCTGGGTTTCTTGGGCCCGCTGCCGGTACTCTATTACTGAATTACGCAACGCATCGCGTTGTTCTTGCAGCAGTTCTCGTTCCTCATGCAGTTGTTCCATAGCCTGGAGCGCCTCTTCCAAACGCAGCCGTGCTTCATAAAGCTCGTGTTGGTCTTGTTCGAGTTGATAACTCAACTCTTGATACTCTTCATGGAGCGCTTGTCGGCGGGCTTGGTTCTGGCTCAGGCGGGTGTTCAAGGTGTTGATTTGGTTTTGCCAATGCGTGTGCTCGCGATGCCCCTGATTGACGCTTTCCTGGTGTGCGCTGCGTTGCTGCTCCAGATCGTGTAACTCTGTCTGCACGCGAGTCATTTGCTCAGTGTGTTGTTCCAGTTCCGCAACAGCTTTGGTTAGCGCTGCTTCCCGCAGATGGATGTCTCGCTCCCGCGCGAGGATTCCCGCTTCAGCATCGGTGCCGCGCTTAACTTGCAGCCAGTTACGGCCGACGCGAATGCCATCCGGGGTGACTAAGGATTCTCCGGGACCCAGGTTCATATAACGGGCAATGGCTTCATCCAAATCGGCAACCGGCTGGACACCGGCCAATAAATCGGTCAACGCACCGGGCGCACGAATTTTGGCGGATAACGGAGCTGTTTCTGAAGAACCAGAGGTGCCGTATGGCTCGGCAGCGGTGGCGAACAGTCGCAATTGGCCCTGTTCGAATTGCGCTAGGGCCGCTGCCGAAGGGGCTAATGCATCCACGCAAACGGCTTCAAGATAATCACCCAACAGGGTTTCGGCAATGCCTTCCCAGCCCGGCTCTACCTCTAGGCATTCAGCCAACCGTGGGGCTTGACCCAGGTTCTGCGCGTCCAACCAATCTTGTACGACGCCTTGCTGACGACCTAGAGCAGCTTCCTGTAACGTCTTTAAGGATGCCAGCTGCCCTTGCTGGGATTGAACGTGCGCTTGGGTAACGTGCAGGTGTTCGGTGAGCTGACGTTGAGCGTCGCGCAAATCAGCGATTCGCTCGTCTACCTGATCGAGCGTTGCTTGCTGTTGCTGTAACTCGGTCTCAGCGTGTTGCTGCGCTTGTTGGGCAACCTCCAGTTCATCTGTCAACCCGGTTTCGGCAATGCTCTCTTGTTCCACGCGCACCTTCTCGCCGCGGCGTTCCAAGTTGAGCAGCTGTCGCTCCACATGCTCAATGCGGGTTCGCTCTACTTCGGCTAAGCGCTGCGGTTCGTTGGCACGGCGGTTGAAGTCATCCCATTGCATTTGCCAATCCTGGACAGCTGACTCCGCTTCCTGTAACTGCGTTTGCGCTTCCGCTGCAGCGTCCTGCGCGATCGCCATTTCAGGTTCTGCTGCAGCTAATGCTTGTTGCAACTCACTCAGTCGAGTCTCATCCTGTTGAGTTTGCTGCATAACCTGGGTCAACGCCTGCTCGACTTGCTCTGTTTCAGCCTGTTGCCGTTGGCGCAGTTCCCGTAGATGGGCAAATTGTTGTTCTAATCGGCTGATCTCGGTACCCAACTGGTAAAAATGGGCTTGAGCTTGGTTGAAGGCCGTATTGAATTCTACTTGTTGCTCCCGGCTGGCGGTGAGTTGTGCTTCCAAGCGACGCTGTTCAGCCAGCATGGCTTCTAATTGGGTTTCTTGTTCGAGTAAATGTCGTTGTCGATCACTGACCTCTTGATCCAAAGCGCGCCAACGCAGCGCCAACAGCTCACCTTTTAACTGCCGTTCTTCAGTTTGATAATTCTTATATTGCTCAGCAGCGCGCGCTTGCCGCTGTAAATTGGTTAACTGCCGCCCCAATTCGTCCCGCAAGTCAGTTAACCGATTAAGATTCTCTTGGGTATGCGCGACGCGGGTTGCCGTCTCCCGGCGGCGTTCCTTGTATTTGGAAATCCCGGCAGCTTCCTCGAAAAAGACGCGCAACTCTTCCGGTCTAGCTTCGATAATACGAGAGATCATCCCTTGTTCGATGATCGCATAGCTGCGTGGCCCCAATCCGGTGCCCAAAAAAATATCAGTGATATCGCGGCGTCGGCAACGCGTGCCATTAAGAAAATACTGCGATTGACCATCGCGGGTCAGCAGCCGTTTGATGGCAATTTCATTATAATTCGCCCAGGGACCACCCAACCTGCCCTCGCTGTTGTCGAATACCAGCTCAATGGTGGCCTGACCCACCGGTTTGCGCGACGCGGAACCGTTGAAAATGACATCCGCCATGGATTCGCCGCGTAAATTGCGCGCGGAACTCTCACCCATCACCCACCGCACGGCATCAATAAGATTGGATTTACCGCAGCCGTTCGGTCCGACGATACCTACCAGATGGCTGGGCAAGTGAAAGGTGGTCGGGTCAACAAAAGATTTAAAACCGGCCAGCTTGACTTTGTTTAAGCGCATGGGTGTTACCGACAGCGATCCTGAGTGTCGAGGATTCCAACGGTTAAGGCGTATTTGGAAGTCAGCATCAATCGATAGAGTGCCGTTAATACCGGGGTAAGTGCAAGTGCAACCATTAGGGTTAAGTTTTTCAGCGTCAGGGTAGAGTGCGTTACAATTCGAATGCTAAAATTGGTCGCTCAGTGCCAGCACGATTATATGGTAGCATCGTTAGAATAATCTAAGCAGGGGTGGAACCGTCCTGAACGTTTATCGTTAAGTAATTATCCGCTGTTTACATGAGGATAGTTGCAATCGATCGGTTGCAGGGGACTTTATCGGAATTAATTGTAGTCAAGCTTATGCCATTAACGCTCACTATCACCAGCTATCAACGGTTGTCACCTGGACAGGAGGTGACTAAAGTTCTCAATCAGCAGGGTATCGACATTGGTCGAGGACCCGAAAACGATTGGTTATTGCCGGATCCCGAGCGAGTGCTTTCTGGCAAGCACTGTGCTATCGCTTATCGGAATGGCGGGTATTACCTCACCGATACCAGCACCAACGGCGTCTTTATCAATCAGTCCGAGCAGCGTCTGGGTAAAGGCAATACGGTCCGGCTCAATGACGGTGATGAACTGATACTTGGCGACTATGAGATTCAGGTCGAGATTGTAGAAGACCCTGCAGACAATGCCTTTGCGCCGGATTCGTCGGTCTTTGACGACGATTTCGACAAGACTGAC
>JAAUQA010000233.1 GCA_012032855.1 Candidatus Competibacteraceae bacterium | reverse complement strand
TTCGGGGTTTTCAGCCAGTTTTTTCGCGTTGCGTTGTTCCTGCCGTTCGATGAACGCTGCCGCTCTAGCGCGTTGTTCGAAATGATTGTCAACCAAGCCGCGGGCTGCTTCCAAAACCCCGCCGGCCCCGGAATAGTGCCGAGACTGGTTTGCACCTGCGCAGCGGAGATTTGCCATAACAGCAAGAATGCAGCGAAGGCGAGAATAGGGGCACCGACAGCGATGCCCATGATTTTCAGTTGTTGCAGAGCGTCTTCGCCTTTGACCAGCTTGACGACCGGGATCATCCAGCCGAGTCCGACTCGGCTCATGGTTAATGTGCTCATGGCGTTACCTCACGTTCCGAATGGACTGATTGATTGCCGTTAAATTGCTTTCTCGTCGCCCTTGAGGCCGATCGGGAATTGCTGCAAATACTCATTCGGCTTGCGACCGTCGTAGGTTTTCTCGTCAATGAATTCGGTCTGTGGATCTTTGAATCCATCGGTATCGAAGGGGAAGTCTTCGGCTTTGGCCTTGCCTTCTTCGATCAACTCCTTGGCGGCGGCGAGGTAGATGTCGGGGCGATAGACTTTCTTGGCGGTGTCGAAATACCACTCATCCGGTTTCTGTTCGGCGATCTGCCCCAGCGACGCATTTGGGTGAGATACCAGATGGCATCCGAGTAGTAGGGGTAAGTGGCGAAATAGCGGAAGAACACATTGAAGTCCGGCACGGGCCGTTTATCGCCCTTCTCGTATTCGAAGGTGCCGGTCATGGAATTGGCGATCACTTCGGCGTCGGCACCGACATACTCGGGTCGGGCTAGGATCTTGACCGCTTCCAGTCGATTGGCGTTGTCGTTTTCATCCAGCCACATGCCAGCCCGGATCAGTGCCTTGACCACCGCTTTATGGGTATTGGGATTGGCATCCGCCCAGGCTTTGCTGACGCCGAACACCTTTTCCGGATTGTTCTTCCAGATTTCGTAATCGGTAATCACCGGCACGCCGATGCCTTTGAACACCGCCTGCTGATTCCACGGCTCGCCGACGCAGTAGCCATAAATCGTACCGGCTTCGAGGGTGGCGGGCATTTGCGGCGGCGGGGTAACCGACAACAACACATCGGCCTTGCGCTGGCCGGTGATGTCGCCCTGTTCCGGTACGTAGTAACCGGGGTGAATACCGCCGGCGGCCAGCCAGTAACGCAGTTCATAATTATGCGTGGAGACTGGGAACACCATACCCATGTTGAAGGGTTTGCCGGCGGCCTTGTATTTCTCCACTACGGGTTTAAGGTAATCGGCCTTAACCGGATGAACCGGCTTGCCGTCGTCACCCACCGGCACGTTCGGTTTCATCTCATCCCAAATGGCGTTGGAGACGGTGATGCCGTTGCCGTTGAGGTCCATGCTGAACGCAGTGATCACATGGGCTTCGGTGCCGAAGCCGATGGTGGCGGCGAGCGGTTGGCCGGCCAGCATGTGCGCGCCGTCCAATTCGCCGTCGATCACCCGGTCCAACAAGACTTTCCAGTTGGCTTGGGCTTCCAGGGTGACGAACAACCCTTCATCCTCGAAATAGCCTTTTTCGTAGGCAATGGCGAGCGGGGCCATATCGGTGAGTTTGATAAAGCCGAATTTGAGATCCTCCTTTTCCAGCTCGTCGGCTGCCGATAGGGTGAACGAGGCGCTAGTCAGCGCGATGGCGGCGGTCCATTGAAGTAAACGTTGATGCATTACGAATCACTCTCAGGTTATGAATTGAGGGCAAAAAAAACGTCCACAGCCCGACTCGAAGGTCTTGCTCTGGACGCCTTTGTCCGAATTGTTCGTTCGACGTCGTCATCGACGTCTTGGCCACCGCCCGCCATTGGGTGTGGGCTAGAAACTGAGGATTGCTCAGTAAAAAATCAGCGCTGCTGTGCTGTACTGAATGTGCTCATACAATAATTAAGCCAGTTTTGCTTACCCAGGAGGTTTATCTTTTTATTTCATGGAGCTATGTTCGATTAGTGAGCCAAGCCTATAACTTGACCGGTCGCAGATTTGGGTTTTGCGCACCTTGCCGGTGCACTGAATCCCAACAACAGCGCATCGGTTTAAACGGCTGCAGGACACGTTGCCATCACAAATTGGCTTGACAACGCAGATTGCCGAAACGTACTTTGCGATCCTTGGTTATCCTGATCCGCACATTTTTTGAATATCGGAGGATGCATCCATGAAGAAGCGTTCTATAATCAGGATGTTACCGCACGTCTGTATTGTCGGTGTTGCGACGACGCTTGGCTTTGTCCACGCACAAACCCAGCCAAACATCGCCACGATTGCAGCAGCGTTAAACTTGGCCTTATCAGCGGAGGCGGAAAAACCTTTGCCTGAAACGGTGCGGCTGGAAAACCTGACGGGCACTTATGTCGGTGATGCGCGCCGCTGGGAGTTCTATTTTCGGGATGGCGATACAGTGCATCGAGTTCGGGTGAACAGTAACGGCGCCATGAAATCGTCCAAACGCTACGATGAACGGGGTGCAGATCCCGATTACTGGTCCCAAATCCCTACAGCGCGGCAAGTAAGCGGGCTGGATGAGTTGGTTGCCGAGGCTACACGCAGGGTTTCTGAAGCGGGTTTTAAACCGGCAGGCCCCATGTTGGTGAAATACCGGGTTCCGGGACCGCGCGCACCAAAGAATTCGCGGCAGGAAAAACTGGAAGTGTTCTTTGAAATCGCAGGCGATGATACCGCGCGTCGGGTGGCGTTTATCGATCGCCAATTCGATCAATTGACCCGCGCCCACCTGGTAAAATTCCAGTTGCCGAAGATTAGCCCTCCCCAGGTCAACACCCCGCGAATCGAAACCCCCAAACTGCGCTTGCCGGACTTCCAAGCGCCGACCATTCAACTCCCGGAGATTACAGCCGCCGGCATCAGCGTGCAGGAAACCGATGAGCTGGCGGTAATCACCGTGGCGGCGGATATTCTGTTCGATTTCGACAAGGCGGACATCCGCCCGGATGCCGAGGTCGCGTTACAGCAGATTGCAGGGGTATTGCAGAAGCGGTATGCCGATCAGCCCTTCACCATCCATGGGCATACCGATTCTAAAGGCTCCGACAGCTACAACAAGGCGCTATCCCAACGTCGGGCCGGCGCGGTATCGGCGTGGTTGGCGGGTAACGGCATCGCCGCCGAGCGCGTTGAACTAGAAGCGCACGGCGAGGCGCAACCGGTTGCGCCTAATGAAACGCCGACGGCTACCGATAATCCGGCAGGTCGCCAGCAGAATCGGCGCGTTGAAATCGTCGTGCAGCGGGTTTAGAGTTAGTACCAATCGGGTAGCCCGCCTTTATCAGGAATTTCTCGATTTCACCCAGCCCGCCCGTACCCATTTGGCGCATCAAGGGCATGAACAGATTCTGCGAAGTATCCTGGCGCGTGAGCGCGAACAGCCACGTTATTGATGAACGCGCCTATCGAAATCAGCAAAGTGGAAGTCAAAAATTAACCCTACACCGTCTGCATGAGGCTCGGGTGCAGGGTACGTATTTTTGCTAAGCCGCCTGTCCGGGCTGACACTGCGCAATCAATCCCCGCAACTCCGGCAAACACGACCCGCAATTAGTACCTGCTTTGAGCGTCTCGCCCAGCGCTTTGGTCGTCACCAAACCTTGCTCGCGAATCGCCTCCGACAAGGTGTTCAAGCCCACTTGAAAGCAGGAACAGACGATGGGGCCGGCATCATTTTGTGTCGCCGCCCGACCGGCTAACAGCGCAAGGCGTTCTGTTTCTTCCAACGTCGCCCGCCCGAATAACCCACCCAACCATTCACGTGCCGGTAACAGTGGCTGCGGTGCAATAAAGACGCACAGCTGTAATCGTTCCTGAGCAACCGCAGCAGCACGATAACGACCTGCCGCAGGATCGGCATAATCCAGCCATTGCCAATCACTGTCTCGGCTTAACGACCGAGCCCAATCACCCCAATCAGACGGTTGGTTTTCTCCAGCCAGTTCATAGCGCCAATAACCGTCACCGCGAACGCTGACTCGATAGGTCGAATTCGGCACATTCAGCGGTTCGCGACTGAGCACGAAACCATACCAAACCGGGCGATAGGGCGTGATGGACACCGGAGTATGCTTCGATTCGGGCTGGCCGGAAAACGGATCGGTGACGGGATTGACCACCGCATCGACACAGCCGGTCGCCGCATATTCCTGACTCCAGTGCATCGGCACAAATACCGAGCCGGGCTGTTGTCCATCGTTAATTCGCGCACGGACCAAGACCCGACCCCATCGGCTTTGTACCCGCGTCAGCCCACCATCATCAATACCAGCGACGGCTGCATCGGTGGGGTGCAGCTCGGCATAGGGCTCCGGGGTATGGGCACTGAGCCGGGCGGATTTACCGGTGCGAGTCATGGTATGCCATTGATCGCGGATACGCCCGGTGTTCAGTATCAATGGGAAGTCGCTATCAGGTAGATAAGCAGGCCGACGCTCGCCGATGGCGATGAATCGTGCTTTGCGATCAGGCGTTGCATACTGGCCATCGCCGAACAACCGCTCAGTACCGTTGGATTGAGGTGTTGGAACCGGCCATTGCACTGGCTCTAAGCTATCGTATTCATCTGCAGTCAAATGGGCTAAGCCGCTGATATCGAAAGCCCGTGAACCCTCATTTTCGAAACCGGTTAGCGCCGCATGTTCGCGGAATACGGCGTCCTGGCTTTGGTAGGGAAAGGCGGATTCGAATCCCATGCGCTGAGCGACCTGAGTGACTATCCACCAATCGCTGCGGGCTTCGCCGGGCGGTGGTAGCAGCGACCGTTGCCGGGAAATGCGCCGTTCCGAGTTGGTTACCGTGCCGTCCTTCTCGCCCCAGGCTAACGCGGGCAATAGAATATCGGCATAGGCTGCCGTGTCGGTATTAGCGTTGACTTCCGATACGACGACTAACGGACAGCGTTTGAGCGCCGCACGCACACTGTCCGCATCCGGCAAGCTCACCACCGGATTGGTCGCCATAATCCATACGGCTTTGATGCGACCTTCGACTACTGCTTGGAATAGATCAACCGCTTTGAGGCCAGCAGTCTTAGCCATGCGTTCGGCTTGCCAGAAGCGGCCTACGCTGTCTATATCTGCGGCGTCGAAATCTCTATGCGCAGCCAAGGTGTTGGCCAATCCACCGACTTCCCGCCCGCCCATTGCATTGGGCTGACCGGTGACCGAGAATGGCCCGTTGCCAGGCTTGCCGACTCGGCCGGTAGCCAGATGGCAATTGATAATCGCATTGACTTTGTCAGTGCCGTAGGAGGATTGATTAACGCCCTGCGAATACACGGTGACGGTTTTCTTGGTCGCCGCGAACAGCGCGTAAAACTGTTCTAACGCTGCCGAATCGATACCGCAGCGCTCAGCTGGGAGAATGTCGGACTGAGCACTGGCCAGGGCCTCATCGAAACCGTTGGTATATGCGGCGATGTAATCTGCGTCGGTCTGATCATGCTGGTGCAGGTAGGTCAGCAAACCATTAAACAAGGCGGTATCCGAGCCGGGCTTGATGGCAAGGTGCATATCAGCCAAATCACAGGTGGCGGTACGCCGCGGATCGACCACCACGACCTGCAGCTGCGGGTTATTCTCGCGAGCCGCTCGAATCCGCTGATACAGCACGGGATGACACCAAGCCAGGTTAGAACCGACCAGCACGATTAAATCCGCTTGTTCCAGGTCCTCGTAATTGCCCGGCACCAACGTCCTCGCCGAAGGCACGTTTATGTCCGGCGACGCTGGACGACATACACAGCCGGGAATTGGTATCGACATTGGCGCTGCCGATAAACCCCTTCAT
>JAAUQA010000232.1 GCA_012032855.1 Candidatus Competibacteraceae bacterium | reverse complement strand
ACGCGATACTTCGCGGCGGATTCATGAGGTTAGCCGGGAATTCCACCGCATCGCTGACAGCGCGGCAACGCTGCCGGAGCCGCCGACTGGCGAACTTACTCGACTGATCGATCAAGCCCATTGGCATCTGTTACGGGCCGAGACCAGCTGTAATATTTATTGGGGAGAAGCCTGGGTTTACAAGGCGCATCAGGATTTGGATGCGGTGGATTGGCATTTGGGCGAGGCTAAAGCCCTGCTTGGAGAACACCTTGTCACCACTTCACCGACTTCGCCCTGAGAGATCATTTCAATACCGTTTTGACTAGCCAAAATTTACTCATACCTCGGTTGCCCCGCCGGGCAGGCGAAACCTTACGCTGGGGCGGGCTTTACGGTTGTGGCGATGCGTTGCTGATTGCGGAAGCGGCTGCTAATCACAGCGGTCCGGTGCTGACCATCGCGCCGGACAGTCAAACCGCATTACGACTGGAAACGGAGCTGCGGTTTTTCTCTGCGGGGAGCGACTTGCCGATCGGGATATTCCCCGATTGGGAAACCCTGCCCTACGATATTTTTTCACCCCATCAAGATATTGTCTCTCAGCGCCTAGAGACTCTGTATCGTCTTCCGACACAGCGGCGAGGCGTGCTGATTGTCCCGGTAGCCACGTTGTTGCAGCGGCTTGCCCCGCGTGCCCATCTGGATGGCCATGTTTTTTTGCTCAGTGTGGGCGAGCGGCTGGATCAGGACGAGTTCCGGCAGCGCTTGGAAGCTGCCGGTTACAACTGCGTATCTCAGGTGATGGAACACGGCGAATTTGCGGTGCGCGGGTCGCTGATTGATTTGTTTCCGATGGGGTGCGAATATCCCTTTCGCATCGATTTGTTCGATGACGAGGTGGAGAGCATCCGCACCTTCGATCCGGAAACGCAGCGTTCCATCGCCAAAGCTGAGGTTATCGAACTACTGCCGGCGCGCGAGTTTCCGCTGTCAAAAGCAGCGATAACTCGGTTTCGCAAATCCTACCGCAGCCGCTTCGAAGGCGATCCGCAACGCAGTTTGATTTATCGCGAAGTCAGCAACGGTCATGCGCCGGGTGGTCTGGAATATTACTTACCGCTGTTTTTCGAGACCACCGAAACGCTATTTGATTATTTGCCGGCAACGACCCTAGTCATCGCCTTGGCCGGGATGGAAGCGGCCATCGCCGCCTTCCAAGAACAACTACTGGAACGCTATGAGCAACGCCGTCATGACATGGAAAGGCCATTGCTGGCGCGAATCGGCTATTTATCGATCAGTCTCAAGTTCAACAGGCATTGCGGGTTCATCCTGCCATCGAATTGGATTCTCAGCCGATCAGCGGACAGACTAATCCGCGCGCTAGCGAACCGCTCCCGAAAGTACAATTGCAACCCCGCGCCGATTGTCCGACTGACGCATTGCAAGCGTTCCTACAGGAGTTTTCCGGGCGGGTATTGCTGACTGCCGAATCGCCGGGACGACGCGAAGTCTTGTTGGAATACGCTGAAAAAGGCCGGTCTCAAACCCCAAATCTTGTCACACCTGGCAGGATTTTTTGGAAACTGACGCTGCGTTAGCGATTACCCTGGCGCCGTTGGAACAAGGATTAATGCTGACGGAACCGGCGTTGGCGGTTATCGCAGAACCGCAATTATACGGCGAACGGGTCGGTCAATCGCGTCGTCGTGCACCGGGTCGCGATCCCGAAACGCTGATCCGCAATCTCACTGATCTAAATCCAGGCGCTCCGGTAGTGCATGAAGAGCATGGGGTAGGCCGTTACGTTGGTTTACAGCGTCTAGAAGCGGCGGGCGTTGAAGCGGAATACGTGGTGTTGAAATACGCTGACGACGGAACCTTATATGTCCCGGTCGCTGCATTGCACTTATTAAGCCGTTATACCGGGTCCAGTCCCGAGGCTGCGCCTTTGCATAAACTGGGCACGGAACAGTGGGCGCGAGCCAAGCGTAAAGCCGCTGAAAAAGTCACCGACGTGGCGGCGGAGTTACTGGACCTGTATGCGCGCCGCGAATCCCGCGCCGGTCAAGCGTGCCGGCTCGACGACGCCGATTACGCCGCGTTCGCCGCCGGGTTTCCCTTCGAAGAGACCCCGGATCAACAAGCGGCCATTGATGCGGTGCTGGACGATCTGCGGGCCGGTAAACCGATGGATCGCTTGGTCTGCGGTGACGTCGGTTTCGGCAAAACCGAGGTTGCCATGCGCGCTGCCTTCGTTGCCGTGCAAGACGGGCGACAGGTGGCGATGTTGGTCCCCACTACCCTGCTGGCACAGCAACATTACCAAAACTTTCTCGACCGGTTCGCCGATTGGCCGATCCGGGTCGGGATTTTGTCTCGTTTCAATACCAAAAACAACAGGACGCCGTGTTACAGGAATTACACGAAGGCACCATCGATATCGTCATCGGCACCCACAAATTATTACAAAGTACGATCAAATTCAAAAATTTGGGCCTGCTCATCATCGACGAGGAGCATCGCTTCGGGGTCCGTCAGAAAGAACGCTTAAAAGCCTTGCGTGCCGAAGTGGATATTCTTACCCTGACCGCCACTCCGATTCCCCGTACGCTGAACATGTCGATGGCCGGTTTGCGTGAATTATCCATCATCGCAACCCCACCGGCGCAACGGCTGGCAGTTAAAACCTTCGTCGGCCCGTGGAACAAAGCCCTGGTCCAAGAAGCCTGTCAGCGAGAACTCAAGCGCGGACGGGCAAGTGTATTTTCTCCATAACGAAGTAGAGACTATCGAACGCCAAGCAGGCGATCTGCAGGCGTTGATGCCGGAAGCGCGTATTGCCATCGCCCACGGACAGATGCGAGAACGGGAGTTAGAGCAGGTGATGCTGGATTTCTATCACCGCCGTTGCCATATTCTGGTGTGTTCTACCATCATCGAAAGCGGCATCGACGTGCCCAACGCCAATACCATTTTAATCAACCGCGCCGACAAGCTGGGTTTAGCTCAGTTGCATCAGTTAAGGGGTCGGGTCGGACGCTCCCATCACCGCGCTTACGCCTATTTGATCGTTCCAGCAAAGGGTACGATGAGCAAGGACGCGGTCAAACGTCTCGAAGCCATCGAAGCGCTGGAAGATTTAGGGGCAGGCTTTATGTTTGGCCACCCACGATATGGAAATCCGCGGTGCCGGTGAATTGCTGGGCGAAGAGCAAAGCGGGCAAATCCAGGAGATCGGCTTTACCCTCTATATGGAACTGTTGGAACGGGCGGTGCAGGCGATCCGCAGCGGACAGACCCCGACTTTGGATTATCGCTCCAGATCACGGACCCGGAATCAATCTGCACAGTCCGGCGTTGATCCCGGAACGTCTTATCTGCCTGATGTGCACAGCCGACTCATTCTGTATAAACGCATCGCCAGCGCTAAAAATGCCGAGGAGTTGCGCGAACTACAAGTAGAAATGATCGACCGTCTCGGTTTGTTGCCCCAACCGCTTACCACCTTGTTTCGCAGCACCGGTCTGAAATTGCTGGCTACCCCGCTCGGTATTCGCAAAATTGAAATGGGACCGCAAGGTGGGCGCATCGTGTTCGCGCCGGAACCGCACATTGATGTCGGCAAGCTGCTGACCCTGATACAACAACAACCGCAAGTGTATAAATTGGATGGTCAAGACAAGCTACGTATCCACAAAGCGTTATCCGATGCCGAAGCTCGGGTGCGGGAGGTGGAAGAGCTGTTAAAGACCTTAAAATCACAATAACAAAGTAAAGCGAATGCGATGAATTACCAAAACGGACCGCAACGAATCACCACCGTTGCCGAAGCTCTACAGAGCAACACGATGGATACGCTGAAATCACTCGCAGCCCTGCTCAACGAGAAAGGCATACCGACCCGCAAGGCGGAATTGGTCGAGTTTATTTGCCGGCATTTAAACGACGACGACAAATTGGAAGCCTTATGGCGAAGGTTGGATAAAATCCAACAATCTGCCGTTGCCGAAGCGGCGCACGGTCCTGAACCGTTCTTCATTCAAAGTAAATTCGTCGCCAAGTACGGACAGGCGCCAGCTGGGGCACATCGGATCGGTATGGCTACCGCCAGAGTCCTTCGCTGTTGGCCTTGTTTTTCTCCGGCACGGTGATGCCGGACGATCTGTGCAAGCGTTGCCGGCGTTTCGTGCCTAAACCCGCTGAGACCCAGTTGAAAAGTCTGGAGGAGGCCCCCGACTCCTGGGAACTGGTACTGCGTAGCTGGAACTACCGCACCCGTCAGGAGGAAATTCAAACTGAGATTATCCCCATCACCCGGCAGCTCACTGAACGTGCTGCCGTTCACGATTTGAAGGCGTTGTTACGCTTGATTGAGACCGGTAAAGTTGTGGTCAGCGACAAGACCAGTCAACCCAGCACCGCAACCATGCGGACCCTGAGCGGGTTGTTGTTGGGTGGGGATTATTATACCGAACTGGACCCAGGTCCCGATGCGTTTCAAACCATTGGACCCATCAAGGCATTTGCTTGGCCGCTGCTGTTACAAGCTGGAGGACTAGCAAAACTTGACGGTAAGAATCTTGTGCTAACCCGCGCCGGACAAAAGGCCCTGACCGATTCACCCGAGCAAGCGCTGGTACAGATTTGGAAACGCTGGCTGAAAACCACGCTGTTGGATGAACTGCGTCGGGTCGATGTGATTAAAGGCCAAAGCGGCAAAGGCCAACGCGGGCTGACCGCCACCTCGGGTCGGCGGGAAATCATCCGGCAAGCCCTGTGCCTGTGCCCACCCGGCCGTTGGGTTGCGGTTGACGATTTGTTCCGCTATATGCGCGCCAGCGATCTCAATTTCGAGGTCACCCGCAATCCCTGGAATCTCTATATCTCGGAACAGCATTACGGCAGTTTGGGCTACGACGGCTTCCACGACTGGAAAATTCTACAGGCCCGTTACGCGCTGTGTTTCTTATTCGAATATGCTTCCACGTTGGGACTCATTGATATCGCATATATTTCCCCCTACAACACCCGGCGGGATTACGGCGATTTGTGGGGCACCGATGATCTGGACTTTTTCAGCCGCTATGACGGGTTATTGTATCTGCGCGTCAATCCACTGGGCGAATATTGTCTGGGTTTGGCCAAAGAGTACATCCCCGCTCCGTTGGAACAGCGCCAACTGCTGCGGGTATTGCCTAATCTGGAGATTGCGGTGACCGGCAGTCCACTGGAGCCGGCAGATACCCTGCTGTTAAACAGCTATGCCGAGCAAGTGTCCGATGCGCTGTGGAAATTGACTCAGGATCGTCTGTTGGCAGCCGTGGAAGCCGGTCACAAACTGGCCACGTTGAAAGACTGGTTACACTCGCTCAGCGGTGAACCTTTGCCCGAAACGGTAGAGCGATTCCTGAGCGATATGGAGAAACGCTCACAAAGCGTGCAAGAACTGGGCGGTGCCCGTCTGCTGGAATGCGCCGACGCTGCGCTGGCCATATTAATTGCGAATGATTCCCGGACCAAACCGTTTTGCCTGCTGGCGGGTGAGCGTAACTTAGTCGTGCCCGCCGAATCCGAAACCCGCTTCCGCAACGCTTTGCGCAAATTGGGTTACAGTCTGGCCAGATGAGCGACTATATCCCCGACAATCCGCTGATTGTCCAGAGCGATCAAACGCTGCTGCTGGAAGTACATTCACCTCAGGCCGAAGCGGCGCGCGAGGCCATCGCTCCCTTTGCCGAGCTGATCAAAAGCCCGGAACACATTCATACCTACCGCATCACCCCGCTCAGTATTTGGAAACGCCCGCGCCGCCGGTCTGAGCGCTGCGGCGATGCTGGAAACCCTGCAACGCTACGCCAAATACCCGGTTCCGGAGGGC
>JAAUQA010000231.1 GCA_012032855.1 Candidatus Competibacteraceae bacterium | reverse complement strand
CGTTGGGGCAGCGGTTCTCCGGGAGCGACAATTTCATTGCCGGTAGAAATGATGGCGACTCGCGGGCGCCGGTAGACTGTCACCTGCGCTAAGCCGATTGCGGCCAACACGCCGATTTCACGCGAAGTCAACACCCGCCCTGCTCGGAGTACTGTTTCACCACGCGCCACATCAGTGCCGGCAAAGGAGATGAATTGACCGGGAGTCACTGTGCGGCGGATTTCCAACTGATCGGCATCGCCGTCAGCTGATTCCAATAACTCGGTGTGCTCTACCATTATCACGGCATCAGCGCCCCGAGGCACCATGCCGCCGGTGGCGATGGGGGTGGCTGTACCCGGCTTAACCATTAAGGTTGGACACACTCCCGGAGCCAGGATTTCCGGATTGAGTCTCATGTGTAGCGGTTCCTCTCCGCTTATTCCGTAGGTGTCGGTAGCTTGAATGGCAAACCCGTCTACATTGGCGCGGTCAAAACCGGGTACATCCACTTCCGCAATCACAACCTGAGCCAACACCCGGTTCAGCGCTCGTGCCAGTGGAACGGTTTCAGTACCCAGCGGTTCCAGTGTCAAATGGGATTGAAAACGCGCTTCGGCTTGGTCACGGTCGATAACGGCCAGGAACTGATCCTGGCGAGCGGCTTGCCTCAATGCTTCGGCAGGACGGGAGGCTGACATGAACAATCTCCTGGCGATCTAAACGACAAGGTCGTAGCAATAAACAGTCACTGATGCACCGGGTGGATAGCCCTCGCTGTCTTCGGCGATGACAATAAACCCATCGGCACGGGTGATGGATGACCACAACGACGCACCACCTGCGGTCAGCGGTTCAACACCGGTATCGGTCAGGCGAACCCGATAATAATCCACTTGCCCGACTGCCGAAACGATCTTTTTCGCTACCGGCACTGCAACGCAAGGATAAGGCCAATCCAGATTTCGCCCGCCTTGACGTTGGATCGCCCGCCTCGCGAACAAGTCATAGGCACACAGGCAAGCCGCCGGATTGCCCGGCAACATCAACACCCCGGTGCGGTCGATCAGACCCATCCCGGCGGAGCGCGCCGGACGCAGCGCTAAGCCGTGGAACACCACTTCCCCGAGTTCGGCTAATACCAGCGGAACGACATCTTCCTGCCCAACGCTGCTGCCACCAATGATTAATATTAAATCTGCGCCCGGTTGTTGCAGTGTTTCACGAATCGCCGCCGGGTCGTCTGGCACATGCACCAAGGATTCTAACTCGGCGCCGTCGCGTTGCAGCAGCCCCCGCAACATCAGGGAGTGCGACTCACAACGCTGAGACGCTTGGTGTTCATTCCACTGGGTTAGCTCGGCGCCGGTCACAATCAAACGTACCCGGGGTTGCCGAATGACCTGAACCTGGGTGTTACCTAAAGTTGCTAGCAAACCCACATCCGAGGGACGTACTCGGCGGCCCGCCTTGAGCACCACCGTGCCTTGCCGGTAATCGGTGCCGCGACGGCGGATATTCTCGCCGGGTGGAATCGCGTCAGTCACTTCAATGATCAGATTATTGGCAACCGCATATTCCGCTGCCAGTACCGCATCCGCACCTGCGGGAAGAGCAGCGCCTGTCGATATGCGTGCAGTTTGACCCGTTGAGAGGCTATCGATACCGGAAATACCCGGTTGGATTTCATCGCGAAGCTTGAGGGAAAGCGGATTGTACGGACTCGCACCAACGGTTTCCAGGCCGCGCACAGCGTAACCGTCCATTGTTGCGTGATCGCTAATGGGTAAATCGCTGGTGGCGGTAATCTCTTGCGCAAGAACGCGGCCATGCGCTTCGGGCAGTGAGACCCACTCCGTAGCCCCTGCGGAGAATGTGTTGTCCAGCCAAGATAATGCCTCTTCGACTCGTGCCCGCGCGGCAAAACCGCGCATGCGACTATCGCGTCGCTGGAGTGTGTCGTTCATCGGGTACCTGTTCGGTTGTCTATGGCCGTTAATACTACTGTACCCGGCTAGTTTCCGATATTGTGGAAGTCAGCAAGCCTTATTTATGTTTATAGCTGTATTATTTACAATATAAGCCAGATAAATGTACTTTAAACACATCTTGTGCATACTTATTAGCAAAGATTACCGTGACTGTTTTGTGAACGAATTTAATACCGCCTTCGTGACTGCTTATCACTTGATCACCGATTTGGATCAAGAGCTGCTCGCCATTGTTGCCTTATCGCTGCAAGTCAGCCTTTCGGCAGTGATGCTGGCAGCGTTCATCGGGTTGCCTTTGGGTGCGGTGGTGGCGGTATTTCGGTTTCCCGGCAAAGGGGTGGTCATTACCTGCCTGAATGCCTTCATGGGCTTGCCCCCTGTTGTGGTGGGCCTGATGGTCTATCTCATGTTGTCGCGAGCCGGTCCGTTGGGCGAACTCGGGTTGTTGTTCACGCCTAGCGCGATGGTAATCGCGCAATGTGTGTTGGTGACTCCTATCATCGCTGCGCTAACCTGCCAGACCGTGACCGATCTGCATGAAGAATATGACGAACACCTGCGTTCGCTGGGAGTGGGTCCGCTACGAACCATTGTAACCTTGTTATGGGATGGGCGGTTCAGCTTGTTGACCGGGATTCTGGCGGGGTTTGGCCGCGCCAGTGCGGAAGTCGGCGCGGTGATTATCGTCGGCGGTAATATCAATCATGTCACTCGGGTCATGACTACTACCATCGCATTGGAAACTAGCAAAGGCAATCTGGCCTTAGCGTTGGGATTAGGCCTCATTCTCATGCTATTGGCTCTGCTGGTGAATGGGTCCGCGATGGCGGTACGTGACGCAGCGCAACGGATGTACGGATGAATCAAACACTGTCTCTAACCGGTGAATGGCAATTATTTGCGCCAGCGCCGCAGCCGATTTTACCGCTCGCTTTAGAGGCGGTTAGCTTCGCGGCACGCGGTGTGTCACTGTTGAATGGCGTATCACTCAGCCTGGAAGCCGGGCCGATCACGGTAGTGATGGGGCCAAATGGAGCGGGTAAGAGTTTGTTATTGAGAGTGTGTCACGGGTTGCTGCGACCAACCAGCGGCACGGTAAGTTGGGCCAATGCCGATAACAAACAGGTGCGTCATGCTCAAACTATGGTGTTTCAGCGTCCGGTGTTGCTGCGACGTTCTGTTGCGGCTAATGTGGACTATGTGCTAAGCGCTCGGGGTCAGCCGCGCCGTTTACGCAAAACTGCGGTAGCCGAGATCTTGGAACAGGCCGGCTTGGCGCAATTGGCCAGACGCTCAGCCCGAGTGTTGTCGGGTGGCGAACAGCAGCGCCTAGCTCTGGCAAGAGCTTGGGCGATGAAACCCCAATTGCTGTTTCTGGACGAGCCGTCCTCCAATCTCGATCCGGCGGCAACCCGGATGGTGGAGGATATGATCCGGCGCATTCACCAGGATGGCACCAAAATTGTGATGACTACCCACGATCTCGGCCAAGCCCGACGTCTAGCCGATGATGTTGTTTTTCTTCACGGTGGTCGCCTGCTGGAGCGCACAGCTGCTAAGGCATTTTTTTCCGGTCCGCAGAGTCAAGAGGCGGCGGCTTTCCTAGATGGTCAGCTGTGTTGGTGAACAGCGCTTATTAGAAAACCGCCACCAGCCGTTCTATCCAGTGTTCACTTGTTCCCGGTATCTTTCAAAGCTACACTGCAATGCAGATGGAACCGGGTTCCAATGGGTCTCCGTCGTCTCTTCAAGACTAAGTCTATGGTGAATACCAATGGGCAAGCCCCCTGTTACAGATGCCTCTCAGCTAGAATGCATGTTGGAGTTATCCTCCGGCATTTCCTGTGCCGCCCGCATTGTTAATTTAACCTTAGACGCCGCGATGGTCTCCAGCAACATGCTGATGATGCCTGGTGCCCGTTTACCTAAACCAGGCGACACCGGGATAATGACATTCAGCGTTCCTTTAGGCGGTAAGCGAGAGACCTTGAAAATACCTTGTCGAGTCGCTTATGTGAATTCTGGTCAAGTGGGGCTAAATATCATGTCTCCCATGCTGACCAGTCAACAGCAGGCGCACTTGCAGAATCTGGTCGGTGGGTAGTGGGTATTTAGTGTCGGGGGGCTCAGTGCATAGGAGACTAGGAGTTATCGCAATTTTCATGCTGCTGGCTATGGCTTGCGGTTGCTCCAGTTTATTACCCACAGTTGAAGAAACGACCGAATCACCCTGGAAAAGTTACGCAGATACTAAAAACTCCTTCGATAAAATTCAGCCCGGCCAAACAACGCGTGAGGATATGAAGGCACTCGGCTTTGACCCTTTCGAGAATCCCAATATCCGCTTGATTGACTACCTGGAAATCACCCAGCGCTTTCTGCCCAATCAATCGATTACCTTGCAAGATCTGCATCCCGCTATGCGGACTTGCCTGGAAGCGAAAACCAGCTGTCGAGGGTATGAAATCACCCCCAGGATGGTCCGCAGCAAACGTTACGGTAATGCCGTGCTTGATGTATTCAATTTCAGAAGGAAAACACGGAAAACCGGTTGGAGCTTTTCGGGATTAATTATTCTGAACGGTGACCTGGCAGTGTTTAAACTGGAAGGCGGAGAGCCGAAAATACTGGAGTTGGAAGATAAAAAGAACCCGTTGGGTCCGTTCCAGGATATTTCCGTCAGTCCCGATATCGGATTGTGATTGATGCAACGAATCAGTGACCGTCCAGTGATTTTTCATGAAGAGCAAGCATTCCGCCAAGTGTGGCTTTGGGTAGTGCTATTGTCATCTGTGGCAATAGGCATCGCTTTATTCGGCTATGGACTTTTCCAACAATGGATATTAGGTCAGCCTTGGGGTAATCAGCCGCTATCGGATCCGGCATTGCTACTGGTTTCGGTAGGCGTAATCAGTATTCCGATAGGTATTGTTTGGCTGTTTTACCGGCTCAAGCTGGTTACCGAAGTCCACGATGATGGACTGTATGTTCGGTTCTTTCCGTGTAGAGGGAAGCTGATCCCGTTTCAGGACATTATCCGCTGCGAGGCTCGTACCTATAGCCCTATTTGGGAATACGGCGGGTGGGGAATTCGCTATGGGCGGAATGGGAAAGCATACAATGTCAGTGGTAATCAGGGCGTACAGCTGGAATTTATCAAAAGACCGTCCCCCTGTTTGATCGGTTCACAGCAACCGGTTGAGTTAGCCGATGCGATCAACCGTCAACGTACCGCTAAACAGTGATCCACACTTCCCTAGCATACAGCACTTTCCGTGCTTCCTGCGTTTGGTGGTTCCGGCCTTATTCCGATAAATTGGGGGGACCTGCAAAAACACCCAATTATAAGTCCCTATCAAACGTGGAGTTTAAACCGCTTCGGCAACTGACTACTTTCATCTCCCTACTGGGCGCTCGCACCGGGTAAATCCTGTGCAGCCTTATCGAAGGTATACACGCCGTTGAAAGACTCACCCTGCTCGCCGATGACATAGCGCGCTTTCGTAATAATGAGCGCATCAGCAAAGTCGGCGTCCTTCCTAGCGACTCGTTTTGCCTCTTGGTAGGTGTTTAAGGCTAGCCAGACAATCTCGCTGTTCTCGAAGCGAATGTTCGGTTCTGCAAACAGAGCCTGAATGACCGAGACCAAATCGGGCTTTTGTAATCGATATTTCTTTCCCTGGAGGGTCCAGATGGTTTCAACAAGTACAATATCAGTGACCAGTACGCGTTCAGTGCCAGTAATTAGTCGAGAGGCTAGGTGAGCCTGCTCGGCGTCATCACGCAGCAAATAGCGCAGCAGGACATTGGTATCGACCGCTATCACTGGGCAAGCGTACTCTGCATTGATTCTTCATCGGTCACCGAAGGGTCGCCTTTGACGTGTTGCCAACAGGCCATCCGC
>JAAUQA010000230.1 GCA_012032855.1 Candidatus Competibacteraceae bacterium | reverse complement strand
GTATACCTATGACACCGATGAACTGGGTCGAGTGGAACGGGTTTCCGGCGAATTGCACCTGGATGCCGCAGACCGCAACACCTATCGGCAACAGCAGGCCGGCGGTGCGGAGCGGCTGACAACTGATGACGGCGGGCACTTGGTAGGTAGCCAGTTCGATGGTCCGGGAGAAGCCATCAATCTCATCGCACAAAACCGCGGCATCAATCGCAGTGGTGGTCAGTGGTATGCATTGGAATCAACCTGGCAAACAGCCTTAAATCGCGGACACCAGGTGAGTGTCGATATACAACCGGTTTTTCCGGTTCCAACATTCGACCGGACGCCATCGCGGTTCGTTATACTATCGATGGCAGACCGTTTACCCGCACGATTCCGAATCCCCCCTAGTTTCCATAGGGAGCACAACACACAATGAGCAAAACCCTGGAACAGTTGTATGAGGACGCCGCGACGCTGATTAACCGCACCATCCCCGAACCGTGGGAGACCACATGGCTGCAAGTCGAAATCCACGGCGACGAAAGCGGTGGCGGCGGAGCCGGTTTCTACAATACCAAGAACTCGCCCGATGTGGTCCACTATTTTGAGTTCGGACCGGATTGCTATGCGGTCTGGTTCGACATCTGGAAGTTCTTTCAGGAACACGGTAAAGAACCCTGGAGCACTGCCACCTTCACCTTGCAGCACAGCGGCAAGTTCGATATTCAATTCGGTTACGAAAATCTATTGGCTGAAGATGAGTATGACCGGCGGATACATTGGGAAAAACCCATTTAGGCGACAGGGAAATACGTTATTGAGAGAAAGGCGTGCGGTGGTGGTGTTGTGGCCGTTAGCCGGCCTCATCGCTGGGTTCACGCTATTGGCTTGGAACCTCGGCAGTCACGCCATGCCGCCGTTGGTCTCCTATCATTTTGAACCAGCCAATATTGAATTCCGGCTACCCAAGAATTGGATAACCCGCGTACACGGCTCAGCGCAAGCCGTTTCAAGCGGACTCAGTGCAGTCGAACAGGTGGATAAAGCCGACTCGCCCGGCCTGTATTTCTGGACCGGCACCGCCCCCTACATGCCTAAGGAAGCCATCTATATGATGCTCAGAGAATCGGGCGTTACTACCGCCGAACCGATCCAAGAGCGCGATTGGGGCTACAGCTACACCGGCTTATTGGAATACCGTTATCCCGGCGCAGACACCCTGATGCGCGGTATCGCTTTTGCCCAATCCGGCGGTGGCAAGATCACTTGGACCCTGTTTGAAGCGCCGGTTGAACGTTTCGCAACCTTGGGTGGAATCGCGTTACCGCTAGCGGCCTTTCAACAGTTCGAAAGCGATGGGAAGGAACCTACACTCGGCAACATCTGGATAGCACCGAACGTGTGGACCATGAATACCCTCATTTACCAACATGCGTTGGGCGCAGGTTTCGGTATACCTCCCGCCGCACGGGGTGTCCGGTGATATGGATGGGTACGCGGCCTTACCCCGACCGCTGTTAAAACCGCGCAACAACATAAGCCACTGACTGCCACTTCTTCCAGCTCCGCTTCTTCCGCGTATTCCTGCTGCCGTTGATCAGCTTGTCGCTGTCTTGCTGTGAACTCCAGCAATTTCTCCTTGGCTTTTGCTGCTTTCTGCACGCGGGCTTCGGCTTGCTTGACCAAACCTTCCCCCTGATTCGCTGCATCACGTGCTTGTTGTAGCTGAACCAGCAGTTTTTCTTGTTCAGTTCGCAACCCCTTCAAGGTCGCCTGATAATCTTCCACCGTTCGCAACTTAGCTGGCTGGGTCTGCAACTGTGCAAACAACTCGGCTTCCCGGCGAGACAACCAGGACTGATAGCGCGCTACCGCCTGTTGACGCTGATTCAATCGCCGCTTACACACTGCAAGCTGATTACGATATTCTTGGAGCTGAGCACGCGCTTGAGTTTCGCGGTGTTCGCGAACCCGCAGCAAGGCTGACCAGTTGTCGTTCTTCATACACCGCTGAGTTGCTTCAATTGCGCCAGCGTCTCAGCGAATTCGGCGCAGGTAGTCATATCCTGTCTCAATAGCTCGCGAATTGCCGAAATCTTCGCCAGCGCCTCATCAGCCAACGGATCGGCGCCTTTTTGATATTCACCAATCCGCACCAGCAGCTCGATGTCTTGGTACTTGGCCAGTAGTTCGCGCACCCGTCCAGCCGCTATGCGATGTTCTGGTGGGGTTACGGAGGGCATAATTCGACTCAGGCTGGCCAATACATCAATGGCGGGATAATGATGGGCGGCAGCCAGGTCGCGGGATAGAACGATATGGCCATCAAGTAGCGAGCGCACTTCATCCGCAATCGGCTCGTTCAGGTCGTCGCCCTCCACCAACACCGCATAAAACGCTGTAATTGATCCCTTGTCGGATTGCCCGACTCGTTCCAATAATTTGGGCAACAACGCAAACACTGAAGCGGGAAAACCCCGCCGTGTCGGCGCTTCGCCCGCAGCCAAACCAATTTCCCGCTGGGCGCGGGCAAACCGGGTGATAGAGTCCACCAGCAGCAATACCCGTTGCCCTTGATCGCGGAAATACTCGGCGATGGTGGTTGCGACATACGCCGCTTTGACCCGCTCCATGGCCGGACGGTCGGAAGTCGCCACCACCATGATGGTCTTGGCCATGCCTTCCGGCCCCAGACTTTGCTCAATGAATTCGCGCACCTCGCGGCCACGTTCGCCGATTAAAGCCACCACGTTGATGTCCACTTGGGCATGGCGCACCAACATCCCTAGCAAGGTACTTTTGCCCACCCCGGCAGCGGCGAAAATGCCCATGCGTTGGCCTTCACCACAAGTGGTCAGCGCATCAATGGCCTTGATGCCGAGCGCCAGCGGGGTGTCGATCATGCGCCGGCTCAATGGCGCTGGTGGCTCGGCATAGACAGGATAAGTAACTGCTGTGGTCAACGGCGGTTCGCCGCTATCCAGAGGTTCACCCAAGCCATCCAACACCCGACCGCGCAATTCCGGCCCCACCTGCACCTGATGTGCCGTGCCGGTGATTTCGACCGCAGTGCCGGCCGACACGCCGCACATATCGCCCATCGCGGTAAGCAAAGCGATATGGTGTTCGAAACCGATGACTTCGGCTGGTAAGGGGACTGATACACCAGGCTTATGCAACAAGCAAAGTTCACCGATACGGGCTTGGGGCGCGATCGCTTTGATGACTGTGCCGGTCACCTGAACGACTCGCCCTTGCAGAGTTAACAGGGGCGCTGCGGTGACGGCATCCTGCATACGCTTAGTGATGTAATGCAACGACATGGTCAGACCCGAATCAGGCAGCGAGTTTGATTTGGCCCAATGGTTGGACGGTAATATCCGGCGTCAACTCCTGGTAGGACAGCACCGGAACATCCTGAAAATCCACCTGAATCAATTGCCGCAGGTGGCGGCGGATGTCCAATGTGGTCAGCAACGCCGGTCGTCGCGTTTGGCCGGCGGGAACGCCCAAGCTGCTACGCAGCTTGTCTAACAGATTGCGGCTGGCGTTTGGTTCCAGCGCCAGATAACTGCCGGTAGGGGTCTGATGCACACTGTTGCGCAGCGTTTCCTCTGTAGCCGGGTCGATCAAATACACCGGCAAGATATTCCCCCCGGCGCTGAAGCGGTAACTGATCTGCCGTTTGAGACTGCTGCGCACATACTCGCTCAGCAACTCAGGTTCTTTCTCGCGTTGTCCCCATTTCACCAGGGCTTCCAGAATGCTGCGCAAATCGCGGATGGAAATATCCTCCGCCACCAGTCGTTGCAGTACATCGGCGATCTTGGGCAGCGGTACGACGCGTTGCGCCTCTTTAACCAGTTCAGCGTGGCGGGGTTCCAGCTGTGACAAAAGATAATGCGTCTCTTGAATACCGACGAACTGATCGGCATAACGCCGCAATATCCCGGCAAGGTGCAGGCAAACGATCTGGGTAGCCGCCAGCGGCTCGATACCGTGCTCGTACAAGGTCTCAGCGTGTTCCACATCCACCCATAGCGCCGGCAGATTGGCGATAAAGCTCGGTTCTTCCTGGTAAGGAATCTTGAGTAGCTGCAATTGCTCACTGCCTTGGGCTATCAGCATCCGTTCCAGACCCAGGCGTCCCCTGCCAACCGGGATTTCCTGCAGATAGATGACATACCGATCTTCGTCCAACGCATCGCTGAACCGGATATCCACGCCGGGGAAAGGCACGCCGAGATCCCGGTTCAGCGCACGCCGAACCCGCAACAGTTCGTCATTAAAGAATTCTGGCATCAACCCGTCGCGTGCTGTTTCCGCAATTTCCACCAACAGCGGCGCGGCTGCAACTTCCTCGTCAAATAAGTCGAGCGGGCGAATCAGCGGCTGTTGTCCAGCCGCCGCCGTGGCTGGCAAACTTTCCAGACTGGAATCGACCCCCGGCTTGGCGAGTGCCTTCAGGGTAAACCCTACCGAACCCATGCCTAGCCCCAGCAACAGGAAGATCAACATGGGGAAACCGGGAATAAAAGCGAAGCCCAGCATCAAAGCCGCACCGATCAACAGAGCATTGGGCTGCGCCAGAATCTGCGCACCGATGTCGGCGCCCAGATTAATGGACTCCTCGGCGGTGACCCGGGTCACGATGATGCCGGCGGTAATCGCCACAAACAGGGCCGGAATCTGCGCCACCAGGCCATCGCCGACGGTGAGAATGGCATACAGCTGCAATGCTTCACCGACGCTCATGTTTTGCTGCAAGACACCGACCGAGATGCCACCCAGGATATTGACCACGATGATGCACAAACCGGCAATGGCGTCGCCTTTGACAAATTTCATCGCGCCGTCCATCGCGCCGTATAACTGGCTCTCCTTCTCCAGACGGTTGCGGCGAAAGCGGGCTTGATCGACCGTAATCACCCCGGCGCGTAGATCGCTATCGATGCTCATTTGCTTGCCAGGCATCGCATCCAGGGAAAACCGAGCGCTGACCTCGGCGACCCGCTCGGAGCCTTTAGTGATGACGATGAATTGCACCAGGGTAATGATCAAAAATACCACCAAGCCGACCACCAGATTGCCGGCTACCACGAAATCGCCGAAGGTATAGACAATCGCGCCCGCATCCGCCTGGAGCAGAATCAGGCGGGTGGTGGTGATGGATAGCGCGAGCCGGAACAGAGTGCTCAGCAACAACACCGACGGAAACGCGGAAAACGATAGCGGCGTAGGGATATACACAGCCACCATCAACAGCACCACAGCGCCGCCGATATTGATGGCGATTAGGGTATCCACCAGCACCGTGGGGATAGGCAGGATCATCATGAAGATGACAGCCACCAGCAACAATGCCAGCGTGATGTCGCTGCGGCGAGTCAGCGCGAGGAGCAGGGAACGCAATTGGCGTAGCGTCATGGTGGATTACCTTGTGGTTCTTGAGAACGAAGCAATTGCAGCCGCGTTTCGGTGGTTTTCCCCAAGCCCTGTAGAGCGCGGGCGCAGAGCCAATGCAGCCAAAACCTTGACACCCGTCATGTTGTGTTTACACTCGTGTTTGTTGCCTCGCTGATTCAGCAAGGTCACCTATCACCAAAGCTTAAAGTAGTGAAAAACACACTGTCGGAGAATACGGCATCGGTAGTAGAGCAATGGTTATAGGACGGGGAGGTGAGCTTTACGGGCTGAAAGGCACTCAATGTGAAATTCACCGCTGTTCGAACAAAGCCACTGTTCTTCTCAAAGTAACGTAGGATGAGGTTTGTATCCTCACCACATCCTAGTAAGCCAGGGCGACCGCATATAAACTTTCGCAAAAACAAAGCGGTTTAGAGATACTCACGGTTTTCAGCCGAGAGAAATCTGATGAGTGCCAGCCTACTTGCTCATTTTGC
>JAAUQA010000229.1 GCA_012032855.1 Candidatus Competibacteraceae bacterium | reverse complement strand
ACATCATAAAAAGCTCAACAGTAATTTCTATGACCAGCAAATCGCCAAAAAAATCACTTGTATTAAGCGGTTCTCCAAGAGTTGACAAACCTATCGGCCATTGTTGATAATAAATCTCATTCGCAGTGACCCTATGATTTAAGAGGTAATATGTTGTCCATGAAACCGACTGTTTTAATCACCATCGCTTGCTCTTTAGTCCTTAGCTTATTTTCCAGTGTCGTCTGGTCTGCTCAGGAGGTCAATGTCTATTCCTATCGGCAACCCTTCTTGATTCAACCGATGTTCGATGCATTTACCAAAGCAACCGGCATCAAGGTCAATGTCGTCTTCGCTAAAGAGGGTCTGATGGAACGGCTCCAACGAGAAGGTCTGAACAGTCCGGCGGATGTGATGCTGACTGTGGATATCGGGCGATTGAATGATGCGGTGGATATGGATTTGGTACAACCGGTGGATAGTGAGACGCTCAAAGCCAATATCCCCGCACAATATCGGCATCCCGACGGATTATGGTTCGGCCTGACCACTCGCGCGCGCATTTTTGTTGTCTCCAAAGAGCGGGTTAAACCGGATGAGGCGAGCAGTTACGAAGCGCTGGTCGAACCGCAGTGGAAAGGCCGGATTTGTACTCGCAGCGGCAAACATGTCTACAGCGTGGCACTGACTGCTGCCATGATTGCCCACCACGGCGAAGCAGCAGCAGAACAATGGCTGACCGGATTGAAAAACAATCTGGCGCGCCGACCGCAAGGCAACGACCGCGCCCAAGTCAAGGCCATCAAAGAGGGGCAATGTGATCTGGCCCTGATCAACAGCTACTACGTGGGTAATATGTTGGCCGACGAGGAGCAGTCCGGATGGGCGGCGGCGGTGAACATCGTATTTCCCAACCAGGACAGTGACGGCACGCACGTCAATATCAGCGGCATGGTGCTGACCAAAAACGCGCCCAACCAAGAGAATGCCATCCAATTGATGGAATTTCTCAGCGGTGAATTGGCGCAGCAAATGTATGCCGAACAAAACTATGAATATCCCGTCAACCCCACCGTGCCGTGGTCCGGGTTGTTAAAATCCTGGGGCGAGTTCAAGGTGGACCCGCTGCCACTGGCGGAAATCGCTAAATACCGAACCGCTGCAACCAAGTTGGCGGACAAGGTAGGCTACGACGATTAACCGTCACTGACCCGATCCTTGCGCATGTCTAAAATCAAGGGGTCCGCGTAATGAACACCCGGACCCTATATAACCCGTTCACGCTTCCCGCAACGCGCATCAAATCGTTTACCCAGCGTATCGACTGGTGGGTCGCCGGTGCGCTGATCATCGCCACCCTAGTGACTTTACCCGTTGGGGCGGTGTTTTTTTTGGCGCTATTCCCGGAAGAAAATATTTGGGGGCATTTAGCCGCCACGGTGTTGCCGGGTTACATCCGCACCACGCTGGCGCTGATGCTCGGCGTCAGCTTCGGCACGCTGCTGATTGGCGTGGGAACCGCTTGGCTCGTCACCATGTGTCGGTTTCCGGCCGGCGCTTATTTGAGTGGGCGTTGTTGTTACCCTTTGCCGTTCCCGCTTATGTGATCGCTTACGTGTATACCGATGTGCTGGAGTATGCCGGTCCCGTGCAAGGTTGGATAAGACAGTGGTTCGGTTGGGAGGGCATGGCGGATTACTGGTTTCCCGAAATTCGCAGTCTGGGGGGCGCCATCTGCATGATGTCGTTGGTCATGTACCCGTATGTGTATCTGTTGGCGCGCACTGCTTTTCTGGAACAATCCCCGCATTTGCTGGATGTCAGCCGTATTCTGGGACTCGGACCCTGGCGGAGTTTTTTCCGTGTGTCGCTGCCTATCGCCCGTCCGGCCATCGCGGTCGGTCTGGCCTTAGTGATGATGGAAACCCTCAACGATTTCGGCACGGTGGATTATTTCGCCGTGCGCACACTGACCGCCGGGCTTTACGATGTGTGGTTAGGGATGGGCAACTTGGGTGGCGCTGCTCAGATCGCCTGCATCATGCTGATTTTTGTGACGCTGCTGATCACCTTGGAACGGCTGGGTCGCCGCCGACAGCGCCATTTCCAGACGGCGAAACGGTTTCAGACCCTGCCCGGCTATTCGCTGCAAGGCTGGCGCGCTACCCTCGCTATATTAGCTTGCGCTTTGCCATTTTTCGCCGGATTCGCCGTACCTGCCGGGGTGTTGGCCGGTTACGCTTGGGACAATGCCGCCACATCCTGGACCCTGGAATTCCGTACCTATGCCGGTAATAGCCTGTTACTCTCGGCCAGCGCAGCCTTATTAGCTGTGGTAGGCGGGATTTTCTTGGGCTATAGCCGTCGCTTACACAAGAAGCCGGTGCTGTTAGCCGCCGCGCGGCTCGCTAGTTTAGGTTATGCATTACCGGGGGCGGTGCTGGCCATCGGTGTGATCGTCCCGTTTGCTGCAGTGGATAATGGCCTGGATGCCTGGTTGCGGGCGCAGTTCGGTATTTCCAGCGGCTTATTATTGAGCGGCACGGTGTTCGCCGTGGTGTTTGCTTATGTGGTGCGATTTCTGGCCGTATCCATCGGTGCTATCGAAACCAGCCTAGCTAAGGTCACGCCCAATATGGATATGGCAGCCCGGTCACTTGGACAAGGCCCGACCAAGACGTTGATCCGCGTGCATCTGCCGTTGATTCGCGGCGGCATCCTAACCGCCGGCCTAGTGGTGTTTGTGGATTGCATGAAGGAGTTGCCAGCCACTTTGATACTACGCCCATTCAACTTCGATACCCTGGCCACCTACGTTTATCAGTTCGCCTCCGATGAATTATTGGCCGAATGCGCTTTGGCTGCATTATTGATCGTCGCAGCGGGATTGATTCCGGTGCTGTTGCTGAGCCGCACGCTATCCCTTTCGCGTTCGCTCGACACGACGCCCTGGGAATAGCTTGCCTATCCGGGCCTGCTGTGTTTTCCTGCACGGCATCCTTGGCCTGTCGTGCGTTTGATTCCTGATGCAGATCTCATTGCCCGATCCCCAATACACCGGCTCTGAACGAGCCAGGTTCAACTTTCGCCTAGCGGTGAAACTGGCGTGTTGTTTCGTCGCGTTGCTGTGGCTCATTCATGGGCTGAATTGGCTGCTGGGCTTGCAGTTGAACCGGTTCGGTATTTTCCTCGCCACCTTGATGGTCTGATCGGCATTCCGTTTGCGCCCTTGTTACATGGCAGCCTTGCCCATCTGTTTTCCAACTCCGCGCCACTGCTGGTGCTGGGCGCCGGGGTACTGTATTTATACCCGACAGCAGCATTCAGGGTGATTCCGGCAGTTTATTTGGGTAGCGGTCTCGGCGTATGGCTATTCGGTCGCGCATCAGTGCATATCGGCGCCAGCGGATTGGTCTATGGGTTAGCCACTTATATTTTCGTGGCGGGTATTTTGCGCCGCGATATGCGCGCCATCGCTGCCTCAATGCTGGTCTATTTTCTTTATGGCACGCTAGCCTGGGGGGTGTTGCCGATTAAAGCCGGCGTATCCTGGGAAACCCACTTGGTCGCCGCGTTGATCGGTTTGCTGGCGGCCATCACTTTTCGCAACCTGGATATGCCGCCGCGCAAACGCTATGTCTGGGAAGATGAGGAAGACGAGGATTGACCGCTTATTGCTCGATAGGCAAGGTCGGATTGTTGCCCCATTCCGACCAAGCTCCGGGATAACCACGCAGTTTTTTATACCCCAAATGCTTGAGCACCATATACGTGTGGGCCGATCGGTGATGAGTCTGGCAATATACGATGACTTCTTTATCCGGCGTCACCCCCAGCCCCGCTAACATGGCGCGTAGTTCTGCATCCGACCTAAAGCGCAGCTGATTCGTCTGATCCATGGCAGTAATCCAGTTCATATTCACCGCTCCCGGAATGTGCCCGCCACGTGCCGCCCGTACATCCAAGCCCTGATACTCGCCAGGGGAGCGGGTATCCAGCAACGCCAAGTCCGGTTGGCCCAATCGCGAAAGTATGTAATCCTTGTCAGCGACGGCTTTGGTATCCCCGAGTTCAGCCTGATAGGCGCTAGCCGCTGGTTGGACGCCCTGCTGCGACAAAGGGTGGCCCCCTGCAACCCACGCATGCAACCCACCGTTGAGCAGCGAGAAGTGCTTATGCCCCAGCGCATCAAGAGTCCACAGCAACCGGCTGGCGCGACCCCCGCCTTCATCGTCATAAGCGACAACATGAATATCAGGAGTCAGGCCGAGCGCGGACAACACAGCACTCAGACGCGTCTCATCAGGCAACATCCCCATAGCGGGTGGCATGGCCTGGATGATGTTAGCGTAACCCAAGTTCACCGCACCGGGGATGTGGCCCTGCATATACGTATTGGGATTGCGCAAGTCCACAATCAGCAACCCCGTTTCCTGTAAATGCGCTTCGAGTTGATCGGATTCGATGAGTAAGGGAAGATTCAACGCAGACATAGCAATTCCTTCGAGAATGATTGAATGATGTGGGTTAGCGCACCGTAACAGGATGGACTTAAGCTAACAAGACCCGTTCCGACTTGAGAAGAGCCGATGGCCAAAAAACCAAAAGTACCGCAAGTACCCCATGCGAAAAGATATTTATTGACCGGCGTGTTGACCGTTATCCCACTCTGGTTTACCTGGGTTGTCTTCGATTTCATTCTGGGGCAATTGTCTCAGTTTGGTATGCCTTGGGTCCGTGCACTGTCCAAGAACATTCAACACGACTCCCCGGCCCTCGCGCAATGGCTATTGAATCACTGGTTCCAGGATATAATCGCTGCTTTGATTACCCTGATTGCACTCTATGTGTTGGGCTGGAGCGTCAACTTTGTGCTCGGCAGGCGTATCATCCATGCCTTCGAATCGGCGCTCGACCGTTTGCCGGTGGTGCAAACAGTCTACGGTTCAGCCAAGAAACTGATCACCTCCCTACAACCCCGTTCTGATGGTTTGCAACGAGTGGTGCTGATTGAGTTTCCCACGCCTCAAATGAAAGCAGTGGGGTTTGTTACCCGATTGCTGCTTGACCAAGACAGCGGTGAGGAGCTGGCGGCGGTCTACGTGCCCACCACCCCGAATCCGACCTCCGGCTATTTAGAGATCATTCCCCGGCATCGGCTAATCTCGACTGATTGGAGCATCGACGAGGCCATGACCTTTATCATCTCCGGTGGCGCGGTGGCCCCTGAAAAAATTCACTACAGCCAGAGTAGTCAGCCGTTGAGTGCCGATACCGATTCTCCGGATAACGAATGAATCCCAAGCGATAACCCATGCCGCATTCCGAATTCGATCTGATTCGTCGTTATTTCGAAACCTGTTTCTATCCAACGGACCGACGTGCCGCTGGGTATCGGCGATGATTGCGCGCTGCTCAGCGCTCCCCCGGACTGCGACTCTGGCAGTTACCGTAGACACCTTGGTGGCCGGTGTTCATTTTGCGAGTGATGCCGATCCCGTCGGTGTCGGACATAAGGCACTGGCGGTGAATCTCAGCGATTTGGCGGCAATGGGCGCTGTACCGGCCTGGGTTACTCTGGCGTTGACCTTGCCGGAATTCGATGAGGCCTGGCTTTCAGCATTTTGCGAGGGTTTTTAACGTTGGCGGAAAAGTTTCAGGTTCAGCTGGTGGGCGGCGATACTACCCGCGGCCCCCTGACCGTCACCGTCCAGGTCCTGGGAGCGCTGCCGCTGGGCCAGGCGCTGTTGCGAGACGGCGCTACCGCCGGTGAACGTCGTGTATGTATCGGGTTATCCTGGGCGATGCGGCGGCGGCACTGGCGGTGCTTGCCGGCCAGTGGCAGCCCGAACCCGACCATTGCGAATACCTGCTGGAGCGATTCAATCGTCCCCGTGCCAGAATATC
>JAAUQA010000228.1 GCA_012032855.1 Candidatus Competibacteraceae bacterium | reverse complement strand
CCCTTTACCACGAAAGCGATTCCCTTGTGCGTAGCAATCTGGAGTCTGCCATTAATCTACTCTTGGATCGTTCTAATCCTTAAGGTGAGGAAAAACGGCCTTTGGGGAGGTTATGATAAACTGATAGGCGTCAAGGGTAATCACCGGCAATCAGGGTAACTGAATCCGCGGTTTGTCCAGATTATGTCTAAATAAAGTGGCTGTATGGCCGATCCGTTGCACTAATTCCGTATCCAGGCTTTCACAAAGCTGCTCAATCATACTCGCCAATGCCTGTCGGTCCGCGGCATTGATTTTGATTTTAATCAGCTCATGATCGGCCAGGGCCCGATCCGCCTCGTTCAGGACAGCTTCGGTTAGCCCCTTGTTCCCGATCATCACAACCGCTTTTTTGCTGTGCGCCAGCGTCTTCAGATAACGTTTTTGTTGGTTTCGCAACATGGTTTCTCAACAGTATTGGATATCAAGTGAGCAGCATAATGCCTGGAAATGGCAAGTCTTACCAACCGGTATCTCGAATCACCCGAGCCATCTGACATGAGTCGCAGCAAAGTAGCAGTCGCTGGTTGAAAGAGCATTTCTCCGATCCCTATGTACAGCAAGCTCAACAACAGGGTTATCGTTCCCGGGCGGTATTCAAGCTCAAGGAAATTCAGGATAAAGATCGGTTACTGAAACCGGGAATGACCGTCATTGACCTGGGAGCGGCGCCGGGCGGCTGGTCGCAACTCGCCGCTCAGTTGGTAGGCAGGAAAGGACGAATCATTGCCCTGGACCGACTCCCTATGGATCCACTGGACGGGGTGGAGTTCATTCAAGGGGACTTTCACGACCTAGATAGTTACGATCAGCTCTTGCAGAGACTAGACGGGCGAACGGTTGATCTTGTAATTTCCGATATGGCCCCCAATATTAGTGGTATCAAAGCCGCCGATCAGGCAGGCAGCGTGTATTTAGCCGAACTGGCGTTTGATTTCGCCAAACAGTGCCTGCGCCAGGGCGGTGATTTATTGGTCAAAGTATTTCAAGGGCAGGGGTTTGATCCCTTGCTCAAAGAACTCCGCCGACATTTCGCAACGGTCGTTTCCCGCAAGCCCAGATCGTCCCGGCCCCGCAGTGCGGAGGTGTATTTACTGGCCAGGAACTACGACCTGTAGTAAGGTCTAACTAAGTGTTTTTTTGCTAACTGTCCGCGATTGCTGCGACGGACAGCTGCTGAGGTACATAACTTTGAACGACATGGTCAAAAATATTCTGCTGTGGGTCGTGATTGCCGTGGTGCTGATGTCGGTGTTCAACAGCTTCGGCCCCCGAACCGCCCCATCGGCGCAAATGGGATACTCGCAATTCCTGGAGGAGGTGCGGCAAGGCAAAATTGCGCATGTCGCTATTGATGGCCGTACTATTGAAGGCCGCTCCAGTACCGGGGAGAAATTCACCACCTACAGCCCCGAGACTAGCAATAGCGCCATGATTGGCGAGCTGCTCAATCACGGCGTGGATATCGAAGGCGAACCCCCAGAGAAACAATCCCTGCTGATGCAGATCTTTATCAGCTGGTTCCCTATGTTGCTTCTGATCGGGATTTGGATTTTCTTTCTGCGCCAGATGCAAGGCGGCGGCGGTGGCCGGGGAGCCATGTCGTTCGGTAAAAGCCGGGCTCGGATGATGAGCGAGGATCAGGTCAAAGTCACTTTCGCTGATGTGGCGGGCGTAGACGAATCCAAAGAAGAAGTGCATGAACTGGTCGAGTTTCTGCGCGATCCGGGCAAATTTCAGCGCCTGGGCGGCAAAATCCCGCGCGGCGTGCTGATGGTCGGTTCGCCCGGCACCGGTAAAACTCTGCTGGCCAAAGCCATTGCCGGGGAAGCCAAGGTGCCGTTTTTAGTATTTCCGGTTCTGATTTTCGTGGAAATGTTTGTCGGGGTCGGCGCTTCCCGGGTGCGCGACATGTTCGAGCAGGCTAAAAAGCACGCCCCCTGCATCATCTTCATTGATGAAATTGATGCGGTCGGCCGCCACCGGGGTGCCGGATTAGGCGGCGGTCACGATGAACGTGAGCAAACCTTGAATCAATTATTGGTGGAAATGGACGGTTTCGAGGGTAACGAAGGCATTATCGTTATCGCTGCCACCAACCGACCCGATGTGTTGGATCCGGCGCTGCTGCGTCCGGGTCGTTTCGATCGTCAAGTGGTCGTGCCGCTGCCCGACGTTCGTGGCCGTGAGCAGATTTTGCACGTGCATATGCGTAAGGTGCCGGTGTCCGCCGACGTTAAACCAGGGGTTATCGCTCGCGGTACTCCCGGCTTCTCCGGTGCGGATTTAGCCAATCTGGTTAACGAGGCAGCTTTGTTCGCGGCGCGCGCCAACAAGCGCAATGTGGACATGGGCGACTTCGAGCAGGCTAAAGATAAAATCATGATGGGCGTCGAACGTAAGTCCATGGTGATGAGCGAAGAGGAAAAGAAACTGACCGCTTACCACGAAGCCGGACATGCCATCATCGGTCGGTTGGTGCCGGCTCACGATCCTGTGTACAAGGTCAGCATTATTCCGCGCGGACGTGCCTTGGGGGTCACTATGTTTCTGCCGGAAACCGATCGCTACAGCTTCAGCAAACAGCGCTTGGAAAGTCAGATTTCCAGCTTGTTCGGTGGACGCACCGCCGAAGAACTGATCTTCGGTAACGAGTTCGTCACCACCGGTGCGCAGAACGATATTCAACGGGCCACCGACATCGCCCGTAATATGGTGACCAAGTGGGGGCTTTCTGAGCGCTTGGGGCCGTTGACCTACAGCGAGGATGACGGTGAAGTGTTTCTAGGACGAACGGTCACGCGGCACAAGAATATTTCCGACGAGACGGCGCACATCATTGATGAAGAGATTCGCGCTGTTATCGATAGCAATTATCTGCGCGCCGAGCAAATCCTCAAGGACAATATGGATAAACTCCATATGATGGCGGAAGCCTTGATCAAATACGAGACGCTGGATTCCGAGCAAATCGACGATATTATGGAGGGCCGTCCGCCGCGGGCGCCCAAGGACTATAAGGACGAGGAACCGCCCAGTGCTACCGGCGTGGATTTAGATAAAAGCCGCAAAGCCGGCGAAGGCACTATCGGTGGTCCCGCCGAACAGCACTAAACCATGACCGTTCTGAATTGCGGCGGTCGCGCTTTGCAACTAGACCGTCCTGTTGTTATGGGGGTGCTAAATGTCACCCCCGATTCTTTTTCGGATGGCGGGCGCTACACCGCCAGGGATAAAGCCTGTCGGCGCGCCGTTGAGATGGTCGCAGAGGGCGCAGCATTAATCGATATAGGCGCCGAATCGACCCGTCCCGGCGCACAACCGGTTTCTGTTGAGCAAGAATTGGAGCGGATCGTGCCGATCCTGGACGTGTTAGTCAGGGACTTGCCTGTACCTATCTCCATCGACACCAGTAAGCCCCAAGTGATGCAGGAAGTGCTGCAGCGAGGCGCCGGCATGATCAACGATGTCCGCGCCCTGCAAGCGGAAGGCGCGCTGGATGTGGTCGCTGCCAGCACTGTGTCGGTATGTCTGATGCACATGCAGGGAGAACCTGGCTATATGCAGGACTCCCCGGAATATGGTGACGTGCTGGTCGACATTCGGCGGTTTTTGGAATCCCGATTGCTGGCTTGTGAGGTGGCCGGTATTCGGCGAGACCGCATTGTCATTGATCCCGGCTTCGGCTTCGGCAAAACTCTGGCACATAATCTCACCCTGCTGAAAAGACTCAGCGAACTTCACCGCTTAGGCGTTCCCTTGCTGGTTGGGCTGTCCCGCAAATCGATGCTCGGTAAACTGTTGGACGCGCCGGTTGATGAACGGCTTTTCGGTGGACTTGCAGCTGCGGTTATCGCCGCTTGGCAAGGCGCCAAAATCATCCGTACCCATGATGTAAAAGCCACAACCGAGGCTTTGTGCGTCTGCCATGCCATCATGGGGGCATCCGACTAGTTCTTAGGAGTTTTCCAGCTATGGTTTCCGTTACTATGGCATGGCTACTGCTAATAATATGGTTGGAATGTAAACTGATTTAAGGAGAAAAATCATGAATAAACAATATTTCGGTACGGATGGCATTCGCGGTGCGGTAGGTTCTCCACCGATCACTGCCGAATTCATGCTTAAACTCGGTTGGGCTGCCGGCAAGGTCCTGAATGCCGAAGGCTGCAATAAAGTCTTGATCGGCAAGGATACCCGCATATCCGGTTACATGTTCGAATCAGCGTTGGAAGCGGGGCTATCGGCTGCAGGAGTCAACATTGCCTTGCTGGGACCGATGCCGACCCCTGCCATCGCCTATTTGACCCGCACCTTAAACGCCTGCGCCGGCATCGTAATTAGCGCCTCGCATAATCCTTATTACGATAACGGGATCAAATTTTTCTCTCGGGACGGGATGAAACTACCCGATCAATTGGAATATAAAATCGAAACCAAACTGAATACGACATTGGAAACCGTTGGGGCTGCCGAATTGGGAAAAGCCGAACGCATTATGGACGCTGCCGGACGCTATATCGAATTCTGTAAAGGTACGGTGACTCGGGGAATGGATTTTTCCGGCATCAAACTGGTTGTTGACTGCGCCAACGGCGCGACTTATCAAGTCGCGCCCAGTGTGTTCGCCGAACTCGGCGCCAAGGTGATTCCCATCGGCGTGTCCCCCAATGGCCTTAACATTAATTTAGAATGCGGCTCCACCCATCCAAAGGCCTTACAGGAAGCTGTCCTGGCTCACCACGCTGATCTAGGCATTGCATTCGACGGCGACGGGGACCGCGTTATTTTGGTCGATCACTGCGGTGAGGTGGTAGACGGTGACGAACTACTGTTTATCATTGCGCGAGACCGTTTGCAGCGGGGAAAATCCTCCGGCGACGTGGTTGGTACATTAATGACCAATCTGGGTCTTGAGCTAGCGCTTTCGGAACTGGGACTGGTTTTACATCGTGCCAATGTAGGCGATCGCTACGTAATGGAACGTTTGTTGGCAGAAAAACTGGTGCTTGGTGGCGAGAGTTCCGGTCATATTATCTGTTTGGATAAAACCACCACCGGCGATGGTGTCATATCCGCACTGCAAGTCCTCGCCGCAATGGTTAGAGCGGAAACCGGTTTACACGATCTCAAAGCCGGCCTGCAAAAGTACCCCCAATTGATGATCAACGTTCCCTTAGCCCAAAAAATAGATTTACAAAACTGCATTACCGTTCAAGACGTTGTGCGGGCAGCTGAAGCTCAGTTGGGCGATAAAGGCCGGGTTTTGCTGCGCCCATCCGGTACCGAGCCGGTGGTACGAGTTATGGTGGAGGGTCGGGATGCTGCTGAGGTCGGGCAACTTGCCCAGGATATTGCCGTTGCGGTTGAACAGGCTGTTGCTAACTGACCCATTGAGTCGTGATTGATTTATCGGGACTGACTCAGTAAGCTGTCTGGATAATTAAATTGCATTTGAGGGTTCAAAGACATGCGTCGTCCATTAGTAGCCGGAAATTGGAAGATGAACGGCTCTTTGCAGAGCATCCAAGCCTTGCTCGCTACCGTTAAAACAGGCACTGCCGGTGTCAAAAATGTGGGAATCGCTGTTTTCCCGCCGTTCCCTTATCTTGGCACTGTGGCCCAGCAACTCGCTGGTACGGCTATCGCCTGGGGCGCACAAAATGTCTCTGAGCAAGCCGCCGGGGCTTTTACCGGTGAAGTAGCCACCTCAATGCTATTGGATTTCCAGTGCACCTATACATTAGTTGGGCACTCGGAACGACGCAGTATTTACGGCGAATCAAGCGCGTTGGTCGCCAGCAAGTTTGCCGCTGCCCGTAAAGCCGGCTTAAAACCGATTCTTTGCGTT
>JAAUQA010000227.1 GCA_012032855.1 Candidatus Competibacteraceae bacterium | reverse complement strand
GGCAGTCCCAGTTCGGCCAAATTCCGCGCCAGCCGTGATGGTACATTGCCTCGAAATACGGCGCATCGCGCTTGAGGTTAGCAAACTGTCCCGCCTTCCATCGATGCTCCACGTCGTCATAAGTCGTGTTGAATACGAAACAATGCGCGTGCAAATGCGGATCGGGAATGCCGTCCACCGGCCGGGCGGTGAAATGGATGAATTCCCCCCACGCCATGTTGCCGGTGACGCGGTCTTCATCGCGGCCGTCTTTGCGAACGCGGGTTTTCATTTCCGCTTCCATGTCGTGCATGGTGTCATCGACCGCGTCGCGGAAGGCGTCGAGCAGCCGCTCATCCTGCGTCAGTGCGTAAAGCAGCGAGACGCTTTTCGGAACATGGAAGTTGAAATCGTAACCAACCCGCCGCGTGACTTTCTGCCTTGCGGTAAGCGTCCTGCCGGTGTCGGGGTTCTTATTGTCGCACAGCGCCTCCCAATCATTCCGTTCGATGACGCCGCTAAGCCCCAGTTGCTTCGCGCCGACGCCTTTCCACACGCCGACCAGCTCCTGGCCTTCGCTGTAATAATCGGAAGTGCTGTAATAGCTTTTCGCCCCGACGGCGCTGACATTGACGTTGATACGAAGCATCGACCTCTCTTCCGTTTACAATGAATGAAAGGTTCGATTCTTATATACAAATAGTTGATAAATTATTGACGGAGCGCAACTGGCAGTGAGGCGACGCTCCGGCGGCGGCGTTGAATCGCAACGCGCCCGCGATTCGGCCGCACTCCATCGCCGGTGGTGCGACTGGCGTACCTCGCGTCGCGACGCCGTTTCACGAGTTCATTTGCAAAAATTCGCAAATGACAGCCCGCACCCGAATGATCCGATTGCGGTAGTATTTCCGCACGTCCGGAAGGGGCAGACGTTCGACGAGCGCCCGACCACATGGCAAGCCAACTCCCCGCTTTGTTTCGATTGCTCAGCGACGATCTCCGGCCGCGTCATGCTGACGGAAATCGCTTTGCGGCCGCAAAGCAGCGGTGGAACTCGCCGCCGCTTTCGGCCTTGAGGAGTCGCAGGTGCTCGATGCCGGTCGCGTGCTGATCGAGTTTGGCGCGATCGAGGCCGATGCGTCGTCGGGAGCGACTCGCTACCGGCCCGCGCCGACCGTCTCGGCACAGCGCACGGGGCGGCGCACCATTCTTTGCCTCGCTCTATCATCCGGCGAAAATTTCGAACTCGATTTGCTGGAACCCTGAGCGCGGTTTCCTGCGAACAGTCGAATGCAGGGATGTCTCGTGATTGGTCAGCGGGGCAGGAATTCTCTTGAACTGCAATGGAGATTTGGTATCTTATTCGCATTCAGCGCCCTAAGGCGTCGATGATCGTTCGCGTGATTGGGTGAATCCAATCGAAAATGTCCTCGGGGCGGAACGGACGCCGCGCTTCGCACGGATGCGTCCCCGGAATATACCATACGGTTCCGGAGGTATGCAGCATGTCTTCTCCTCCCGATGACGCTGCGGCTTTTAGCGCCACGCCAATGGCGGGATCTTTCACGGCCTTGGCTCGGCGCATTGCTGGGAAGTCCTTGAGTTGCTTGCGCACCGTTCCAGCACGGTCACCGCGATCGCCGAAGCGCTGTCGCTTGAAGTCAGCGACATCAGCCGATGCCTGAGCAAATTAGACGAGATGGGCCTGGTCGAGTGCCGTCAGATCAAGAAGTACCGCATGTACACACTGGCGACGTCGGCCGCGTTCGATCGCAATTGCGAGCTGGCGACGCTGACGATTCGCCCTATCGGCTGTATGCGCGTTGCGATCGACGTGCCGCTGCGCTAGCGGCATTGATTGCGGTTCATCGTATTCTCCGCCGGTTGAGAATAAAGGTGGGCGCGCCGCCCGCCACTCTTTGACGATCATTCCCCCGAAGCGAAACGGGTGATGCACGGCGGCGCGGCTTCCGGCTGTTGAAACCATTGCAGTGATTCCACCGCAAGCCGCGTGTCCGATGTCTTCTTCGCCGAATCTACACCAAGAGCGACGCGGTCGTGGCTTGGCTATCAATCCGGCGGCCGGTTCCTGCGCTGTTTCGCCTTATTCCTTGCTTAACCGCCCGGCACCCAACGCGGACTGTCTGATGGGCACGCTAAAGCCGCCGCCGGCCCGGTCAAGTGACAAAACCGGTTCCTCCCGAGTCTTCACTGCGTTGCAGACACGGGTCCCTCCCGTTTTCTCACTGTGACCGGCGCGCTGTCGCTCCGGCTGGTTCGGCTTTCTTGCGCATGCCATCAGGCCGCGATGGGCGCGGCCGGAAACGTAAAGCAAGGAGACGAACCATGACTCGCAAGAACACATCCGCCAATAATAACAAGTCCAAGGCCCCGACCCATGTCGCCTATCAGGTGAAGAACCTCGGCGAGGATAAGAGCATCTGGACCCGCATCGGCAGCGCCTGGCCGCATGCCGACGGCAACGGTTTCAACATCCAGGTCGAAGCCGTGCCGCTCGACGGCCGCATCACCCTTCGCGTCGCTTCGGACAAGAAAGAGTGATCGTCATGAAAGGCGGGCGGGCATCGTGCCCGCCCGCTTTCTTCTCAACCGTCAACGGAGGAAACGAACATGAACGCTTATGCTATCAATCCATTTTACGCTCGCCGCAACATGTTCTCGCACCATGCCGCGAAGCGGCCGATTCGCAAAGTCACCATCGGCAACGCCACGCTCTACAATGGCAACTGCTTCGATATTCTGCCCACGCTTGCCCGCGTGGATGCCGTAGTCACCGATCCGCCGTTCTGCATCGGCTTTCGGTACCGCTCGTATGACGACGCACCGGCTAAGTATCATCACCTAATGTCGCGGCTCGTGCCCGCACTTGACCACGTCACCGGCGGCGGGCCATGCTTCGTCTGGCAAAGCCCGCTTAAGGCAGATCAGTGGCATAAATACTTTCCGCAGGGCTTTCGCATCATCGCCGCCTGCAAGCTCTATCCCGAATCTCGCGGGCAAACCTGCCTGAGCTGGGATCCCGTCATCTTCTGGAGCCGCCATTCGCTGCTCAAGCACGAGCTGCCGCGCGACTGGCACTTGGCCGACCTGCGGCCCTACGACGGCTATGCGGGCGAGAATCCCGTTCCCTGTCCGCGACCGTTGGAGCAGGTGCGCTACATCTGCGATTCCATCCGCGCCGAGACTATCCTCGACCCGTTCATGGGCAGTGGCACCACCGGCGTCGCCGCCTTGCTCGCCGGCAAGCGTTTTATCGGCATTGAGCAAGACGAGGTATATTTCAACTATGGTTGTGAGCGGATATCAGCCTTGTCAACCGACTAGGACTTGGCGTGAGCCACCATTAATTTGGCCAATCTGGTTAAATGGGGTATCTTTCTTGCATCAACCATGACTACAATCAGCGTATTCAGTTGGTAACGTACGACCAACTGGCCCTATTGAAGGAGCTTCAAAATGGCAACGGACGACAAGAATCTCTTATTAGAAAAGTATGGCAACGCGGTGGACGAAATATGCCATACTTCACAGCACGATCCACGATTCACAAAATGTGTGAAGCGCTTCTTGATGGTGATATCGTTCGCGCCAGAGAGATAAATGATGCAATTGGTGACAAATCTAAACCAGAACAGGTACGAACCGCTCGTGCAAGAGCAAGAATTAAAGTTAAGTGTTGAATGCGGAGCATCTTCTCCATAATTCAAGGGGATAATTGTGGATACATTGGTTGCCTCGACCCGTTGGGTCATCACCCACGTTTGTATATCTGGAGTACCTGGATTGGAGCACTTCAACGAGCGGGCGGCTATTGAATTCCACAAGGTGCTCCGCGCACATTATCGAACATTACTGATCAAGGGCGAAGTCACTCGCGAGGAATACGAGCTAATTCACAAGCAAATGTCGCAGAACATGGTCCAGCTTGGTGATAGGTGGCTCAGACAGTTTGAGGGAGATGTGCTTGATGATTGCGAAGTCATTTCGTTTCTTGCCGAAAAATGGAATTGCCTGATAACTGCCTATGAACTCGATCTCGTTTCGCTGTTTGATGATTATCTCTGGCTGTACCGCAAATTCGGATTCGAATCAGCGTAGTCGCGATTTTGCTTCTCAACCTCATCTGGAACAATAACATAGCGGTCATTCTTCGATCGTGTTAATAGACCAGCTTTCATTAGATGTTTGATCGCATCATCTGCCAATTCTCCGAGCGTTGTGCGATCTCGCAACTCGTCTCTACTCAGCCCTCCACCGCCGCAGCTCCTTAGAGCTGCAATCACTGCGGCCATTAATATTTTCACTCAAGGCAAAGCGAGAATTACTTCCATTGAAAAACTCCATCGATAATGGCTAAAGAAATCGGTTTATGTCTCGTATATCGAGATTTGTGGCAATCTACGGGCAAGTACATGCCTAGAGTAGATCAATTAGAGAAAGTAGCACCTGCCATAGTGGATATGGGTTGCTGGAGCAGGGTAGAAACCAATGGTGGAGGTTTCGAGCAGATCAATCTCTTGTATGGAGAAAACCCCAATATTTCCGTTCGCAAGTGGACACAGCCCTTTAACGATGCGGGTATCAAAACCCAAATGTTGGACGAGGATTGAATGGGTTGCGGATGTTTCCAGTACCTAAGGATGTGCGTAAGCTCATGTTTAAGGTGAAAAAACTTCAGGGGACTGACATTTCAAGATCTTTCGATGGACTTAACGACATCAGAAATCTAAAACTATCCATAGAATATGCAAAAGCTGGTGGCATGATATCGCAGGCAGCACTTTGCATTACCCACTCAAAAATACATACGGTCGATTATTTTGTTAAAATGGCTGGTGAACTCATTGATATGGGTGCACAAGAAATAGCCGTTAAGGATATGGCGGGCATTGGTCGGCCAGTATCCATAGGCAAAATTGTAGAAGGGATAAAAGCCATCAAAAAGGACATATTGGTGCAATACCATGGTCATTCAGGACCGGGTTTTTCAGTTGCATCGTCCTTAGAGGCGGCACGTGCTGGTGCCGATATTATAGATGTGGGTATGGAGCCACTCTCTTGGGGGACTGCCCATGCCGATCTCATTACCATCCATGAAGTGCTACGAGATGCAGGTTTTTCTCTGCCCGATATTAACATGAAGGCCTATATGAAAGTAAGGTCTTTGACACAAGAGTTTATTGATGACTTTTTGGGATACTACATCAGCCCAAGCAATAGATTGATGAATTCATTGCTCATTGCGCCAGGGTTACCAGGCGGCATGATGGGCAGCTTAATGGCCGATCTGGAAAACAACCTTCAAAACATCAACCGATGGCTTGCCAAAAACGATAAGCCCGAAATGACACAAGACGATCTGCTCATCGCGCTGTTCAACGAAGTGGAAGAAATATGGCCACAAATGGGCTACCCACCACTAGTGACACCCTTCAGCCAGTACGTCAAAAATGCAGCATTGGTAAATGTGATGCAGCGAATAAAAGGCAAAAGTAGGTGGTCGCTTCTCGATGATAATACATGGGACATGCTGCTGGGTAACGCTGGTCAACTTCCAGGCAAATTGAGCGATGAACTAACTGGTTTGGCAAAAGAACAACAAAGGGAGTTTTTCAAGCTTTTTAGTAGACAGATCTCACACCATATGGGCTCAAAAACTCATCTTCGCTAAGAATTTTTTTGAGAGTTTTTGTTAACTTATTGGCATTAGCAAAGGCTAAAAGCACTCGCTTTTTCGTCACCTAGTTTTTCGAGGTTTGCAATGTTTGTAAGTAGCTCTGGGCGGTTTTGGATAAACCAGTTAAAGCGGCTGCGGTAGCCGGGAATTCGCTTGCAACGCTAGCTTCGTTTGTGGCAACGGCAAAGAGGGGGATAATACCAACTAGGCTATCTTGAAAAGCATATGCGATGT
>JAAUQA010000226.1 GCA_012032855.1 Candidatus Competibacteraceae bacterium | reverse complement strand
GCCAGTTTTGCCAGCACCGTCCGACGGAATGCCGTCCACGGCGAGGTCCACCGCCTTGCCGGTCAAATGCTGGGAATGGATCACCGCGCCTTCGGTGTTCGCGTTGGTCTCGGCGGTCCGGTAGCCGCTGTTGATCCGTTTATTGGCAGGGGTGATCCTCTTTGGCGCTACCCAGATCCTTCGTGTAACCGGCATTTATGTTGTGTCCGATTGGTGGGCGCCTGAGAACATTGGGTGCCGTCCAAGCATTCGATCCACTACGGTGGATTGTGCTACTGGCGGATGGCCGGTATTTGCGGTGATTCCAACCGTGCGGTTTCAGTGTGCACTCCATTGCTGACAGTTCAGTGGCCTAAATAGGTGTGGCTAGGTTCGGAAACTGGGATCTAGCCTGTCGAGCTTGCGTAATAGGGCAGGCCAAGCGAGGTTGCCGCCCGCACCGCGGGTGACTTGTTTCCACTGCTCCTGAGCCGCTTCGACAATGGGTGGACTGAGATGGATGAGTTCACCACCGGCTTGGGCGCGTACCTGGATCATGCAGGTGGCTTCGAAAAAGTACATCGAGACAAAGGCTTCGGCAATGGAAGCGCCGACCGTGAGCAGGCCATGGTTGCGAAGCATCAAGAAGCGTTTGTCCCCAAGGTCGCGTACCAGCCTCGGCTTCTCATCCTCATTGAGTGCTACACCCTCGTAATCGTGGTACGCGAGCGAAGACAGCACAAAGATAGAATGCTGCGAAAGCGGCAGCACGCCAGCCGCTTGGGCCGATACGGCAACACCGTTGACGCTGTGAACATGCAGCACGCAATCGGCGTCGTCACGCGCGGCATGAATCGCGCTGTGAATGGTAAAGCCAGCAGGATTAATCTCATGCGGGCTATCCATGACCTTATTGCCTTCCAGATCCACCTTGACCAACTCCGACGCGGTCATCTCACCAAACAACAGTCCGTATGGATTGATCAAGAAGTGATGTTCAGGTCCAGGCACACGTGCTGAAATATGCGTGAAGATCAAGTCATCCCAGCCGAACAGCGCGACCAGCCGGTAACAGGCTGCGAGATTGACCCGCTGTTCCCATTCGGCCTTGCTGACAATGGATTGAATGGCAGCCGTCGAAGTGTTCATAAGCGGTCTCCAAGTTTTGGGGATAGATTCAACTAGACAACGGTGAAAGCTTCAGGATTCAGCCAAGTCTAAGCTACGCTGAACCGTCTCCGATAAACTCGGGGCGGTTCAATTTAGGATAGTCGAGCATAATTCAACGACGCTCCACATCACTCGCAATGCAACCATGGGGGAGAGAAAGCGGTTTTCACAAACCCATTTTTTTGTGTTACTGCCCACCCACCGTAGTATCACGCCGCGGGTCAGCCCCGCCAATAAAACCTTCTTCAGTAACCTGGATAACCCCCAAACCACTTGTTTGTTCCACAATGTTCACAGGATGGCCACGTGCTTCCAAAGCTGCCTTCAGCGCCTCCACGTCGTAATCCAAGGTCACCCCCGGTATCGGTGCCTCCAGATCGGTTGAACCATTGCGGTTCATGTAATGCGGAACGCTAACGGCCTCCTGCGGATCGAGGCCAAAATCCAACACATTAATGATCGACTGAGCCGTGTAGCCAATGATCCGTGAACCGCCGGGGGAACCGGTCAGTAACTCCACGTTGTTCTGGTCGTCGAACACGATAGTGGGCGACATCGAGCTGCGTGGCCGCTTGTTAGGCTCAACCCGGTTGGCAATCGGTGTACCGTCTGCCGATTCGGGGGCAAACGAGAAATCGGTAAGCTGATTGTTGAGCAGGAAACCCCAACCGGGGACCATCACGCCGTTGCCGAATGGCGCTTCAATCGAACTGGTCATCGACAGCGCATTGCCGTAGCGGTCTACAATCGATATGTGTGTGGTCCCGGTATTCTTGGTAGAGGGATCAGGCGCACTGGGGTCGAAATCGCCGGTCGGCACGCCGGGGTCTACCGTGCCGAGATCGTCGAAGCCAATCAGTGCGGCCCGAGTCGCCAGATAATTCTTATCGAGCATGCCCTGTGCGGGCACTGTCACAAAATCGCTGTCCGCGACATAAAGATTGCGATCCGCGAAAGCTAGCCGCCGGCCTGAGTAAATAGGTGTACCGTATCGACGGCCAGCGGATCGGTGCCCAGAGCGAAATTCTCCAGGATGCCGAGTATCTGGCCGACAGCCAGCCCCCCAGACGAAGGCGGACCCATGCCGCACACATCACGGCCACGATAATCGATGCACACCGGCTGGCGTTCGACGACCTCATAAGCTACGAGGTCTGCCGCCATCATATCGCCGGGAATCGTTAAGTCCCCTTGCACGGCAGCGGCGATGTCGGCCGCCAAGTCCCCCGTGTAGAAACCCGCAGACCCATGCTTAGCGAGTCTTTTCAGCGTTTTAGCATAATCTTTATTGCGAATCTTGGTGCCGGCGGGTTTGGCTGTGCAATCCTCGGCATTCACGAAGTAGTTGAACGCGGTAGGATCACGGAAAACAGTCGTTCACCGTCCGCACACGACGGATTGAACGACAATAGGGTAGCCACTTGGCTGCTGGTGGTCTCGGTGAGCCGAAAGCCCTTTTGGGCCAACCCCTTCGCGGGGATGAACAGCCGTGGCCAAGGCAGATGTCCATAGCGCCGGTGCATGACTTCCAGCAAGCGAGGAACACCGGGCACGCCTACCGATAGCCCGCTTTGCCAAGCGACTAAGAAACTCAGCGGATTGCCACTGGAGTCCAGAAATCGGGCTTCGGTGGCGGCTAGCGGGGCTTTTTCCCGGCCATCGAAAGTGGTGGTGGTTTGCGTTTTGGCGTCGTAGTAGACGATGAACGCACCGCCGCCAAGACCGCTACTTTGGGGCTCAACCAGGCCCAACACGGTTTGCGCGGCGATCATCGCATCGGTTGCGCTGCCGCCAATGCGCAAGATGAAAGCGCCTGCTCTTGTGGCCAAGGGATTAGCCGTGACGATCATCTCCCGATCCGTGGTAACCGCCTGCGGCAAATCCTGGGCCTGGCTGGGCAGACCAAGGATAGCGATTAAACCAAACAGCACGATGATCAGCGTGAACCGTCGTATGGGTTGCACTGTACGCTCCTTATAAAGTCGCTTGGTTTTGGTTCGATGGGTTCATGATACCCGAATTGGAGGGTGCACCCACTTTAGGACGGCCATTTTTTGAGGTGAAAGAATTTGTGTATCGCGCAGAGCACACAACTATTTTTGTGTATCAGAAAACGGCTTTTGCGATACACAACGTGAGTTTAACCGTTCCAAAATCGCACCGGCCCGGTATCCACATGGACAAAGCTCGAATAAGTCCCAACGCCCCCGGCGTTAAACTTTTTCGCCAATTTCGCCAGCACCGCCGACGGAATGCCGTCTACCGTAAGGTCCACCGCTTTGCCGGTCACATGCTGGGAATGGACCGCCGCACCTTCAGTGTTCGCGTTGGTTTCAGCGGTCCGGTAGCCACTGTTGATCCTGAGCGGCTGGCGGATACCACAGGCCCGCATCCACGCTTGCATCCCAAACAACAAGTGGATCAATCTTAGGTCCATGCGAGTGATCTGCTCAGCGCGGACGTCCCGCAACAAATAACACAACAGGTAGTACCCGTCCTGCACCAGATTATCGTCCTGGAAGTACACGACGCGCCCCTCCTCTTTGGACTGGACGCGATGCACCCAAAGTTTCCGGGTCGGGATTTTCGTCGCGGCGAACGCTGTGGAAACCGTTGCTAGCGTACCGCCCATTCCCACCAAACCGACTGCCCCCGCTTCAATACCGTGCGTCGTAACATATCGATTGACCTCATGATTCAGGATGGCTATAGCCCAAGGAACGAAACGGCGTACGCGCGTGGGCGGTCTGCGATGCCCTATCGAAAGCGGCATCGATCTGCCGGGACAAGCGGCCGAGTTCGCTATCGTCTTCCCCGGCGTAGTGGAGATTGGCTAGCGCAGCTGACACCCAGTGTAAGGGCGACTGCTGAACAACCGTTGAGTCCGGCGCGTCGGCTCCGGTTCTATGGGCTTATCGCACGTTGCTGGAATAATCACTGGCATTTACGGACGCTTCGCCTTCGGTTGGCGGTGCGACGCTCGGTAATGGCGCTGTGCGTTGCACACAGACCCCGCTTTCGAGCTGCCAGGTGGGATGCCGATCCATGATGAGGTCGGCCATGCCTTGGGCATCCTTGGCAGCCCGGAAAATCTCTTTATTGTCCTGGCGCAGCACATTAAGATACATCGACAGGTAAGCGGCGTGCTCGTCCAGATCATGGCAGATACCGAGTTCGGCCCCGAGAAAGGCGCTGGTCAGTTCCGCGCGCAGCTCTTCACGTGCATAAGCCGACGAGTCCCTGATAAGTGCAACTCCACGATTCAAGCGGGATTCGTGGCCGGTCCAGTGGCCCAGTTCATGGAACACCGTGCCATAGTAAGCGGCGCTATCGGGAAACCGTCACGCGGCGGCATAAGAATTAAATCGCTGGATGGCCGATAGACTGCACGGTTCCCTTCATGAATAAGGCGTGCACCACTGCGTTTTATAATGGCTTCCAGCTGATCATCGGACCGCCACTGATGATCCGGTAATGCCTCAACCGGGCCGTAGACCTCCTCCAGCGATAGTATCCCGTCGATCTGAGAGGCGTGGAACACCGTATGCTTACGCAGCAGCGGAATGGATTTCACCGCTTGGTCATCTTCATCTAGCCTTGCATGAGGCGCTGGATTAACCTCGTCGTTGGGAGGTGCTCAGGCTCGCCTAGCCTACCCCCGACCAAAGTAACGTGAGTTCTGGATAAGAAAGGGGGTAGCTGCGGGAGCGAAACCAGCTAAGGTTTCAGATTGTCACCTCTGCTGCTCCAGGAGCTACCGCCATGAGCTTAGAAGGCTTGTTTTGCGATGTCGATGATTTCTGCCGCGAGTTTCTCCCCAGTTGGCACCGCCAACTCTTGAGCCATGGCGGACGGCACCGCATGCGTGCCAGTCGGCTGACTTTGAGCGAGATCATGACCCTGCTGATTTACTTTCATCAGTCCCAGTATCGTAATTTCAAGACCTTTTATTTGTGGCATGTGTGTCGCCACTGTCGAGGTAAATTTCCCCAATTATTGAGTTATACGCGCTTTGTCGCGTTGATCCCCACGGCCCTAATGCCGCTGTGTATCTACCTGAACACCCGCCGGGGTAAGGATACTGGGCTGGCCTTTGTCGATGCCACCTCGCTGGTGGTCTGCCACAATCGCCGCATCCAAAACCACAAAGTCTTTAAAGCCGTGGCCCGCCGAGGAAAGACCTCCATGGGTTGGTTCTATGGCTTCAAACTGCATCTCGTAGTCAATGATCGTGGCGAGCTGTTGGCCTTCCGCATCACCCCGGGCAACGTCGATGATCGGGAACCGGTCCCAGAACTAACCCAGGGACTAACCGGCAAGCTGATCGGGGATCGCGGTTACATTTCCTCGAAACTCTTCCATGCCCTGTGGGAGCGCGGTCTGCATTTGGTGACCAAAATCCGTAAGAACATGCACAACAAACTGATGCCACTGGTGGACAAGCTGTTGTTGCGTAAACGCGCTATCATCGAAACCATCAATGATCAGATCAAGAACATTCAACAAGTTGAGCACACGCGTCACCGCAGTGTCGTGAATGCCATGGTGAACGTCTTGGCTGCCTTGATAGCGTACACCCACCAACCGGCTAAACCTTCACTCAATATCTCTCCAAATGCGCTTAACTTATTGACTACCCAGGGCGACCGCATATAAACTTTCGCAAAAACAAAGCGGTTTAGAGATACTCACGGTTTTCAGCCGAGAGAAATCTGATGAGTGCCAGCCTACTTGCTCATTTTGCCTGCCTTGAAGACCCGCGCAT